>JADLBN010000043.1 GCA_020847675.1 Burkholderiales bacterium
AGCGCATCGGGCAGTACGGCGTCACGGAGGAGCGCTACGACCTGTTCGCGCTCGCCGCGTGGGTGACGCTCGTCGCGGTGGGCTACTCGTGGCGGCGGCGCGCCGACATCCGCTGGATTCCCATGTCGCTGTGCGCGGTCGCGCTGCTCACGTCGTTCGGCCCGTGGGGCGCGTACTCGGTGTCGCGGCTCGACCAGACGAAGCGCGTACTCGCGCTGGTCGCGGAACTCGGCGTGAAGCCCGACGGTACGCCCTCGGATGCCGCGAAGCTCGACTTTGCCGCGCGCAAGAAGCTGAGCGACGGCGTGCGCTATCTGGCCGGCACGCACGGCGTGGCGGCGCTGCCCGCTGCGCTGCGCGCGGCCGCCGAGCGCGATTCCACCTGGCGCAAGCTCGGGGATGGCTGGCGCAACGACGGTGAGCGCACGGCGCAGGCGGTGATGACGGGGCTGGGGCAGGGGTACGTGACAAGGTGGGACACGGCCGAGATCCGGCGATTCGAGTTCCGTGCGAGCGAGGGGACGCTCGCGGTGGAGTCGATCGTGGGATTCGACCGGCTGGTGCACCTGTGGGGCACGCCGATGGCTCGGACGTACTCGCCGCCGAGCGGCGTTCGCGTAGAGTTCGACTCGCGATCGCATCTGCTGACGCTCGAGGACCAGAAGGGCGGCCACTGGAACTTTGCGCTCGATTCCCTGATCGCCGCGCGACTCGCGAGCGGCCAGACCGCGACCGGACCGATGGATGCCGCGGTGCGGCTCGAGTCCGTGTCCGGCACTTCGCGGGCGCGGCTCCTCCTGCGTGAACTGAGTGGCCTGCAGCAGGCGGACACCGTCGCCGTCCAGCAGCTCGAAGCGGACGTGCTGCTCGAGAAGTAGGGGCAAAGCGGCGGCAGGTGGTTCTCACCCGTCGCCGCTCGCCGCTCGTCAGTGCTTCGCGCTCGCCGCCGCCTTTTCCGGAAACAGCGCCCGCGCCGGCTTCGCGAACGTCTCCGTCAGCGTGAATGCCGCCGCCACGACCAGCGCGATGGTGGCGACCACCACGAGCAGCTGCGCCGCCGACGTGCGCGTGATCGGATCCCGCGTGCGTACATCGCACACCTCGCCCGGGCACAGCTGCGGCTCGCGGCGGTAGACCAGCTTGTAGAACTTGCAGCCCAGGCAGATCCCGAACGCCGCCTCGAAGAACAGGAAGATCAGGCACACGAGGCACGTGAGCCCGGTGATGATGCTGTAGGTGTTCATGACCACCATGAGCACGAACATCATGCTGGCGAGCGCGATTCCGATCATCCACGCGAGCCGCTTGGGTTCGGCCGCCACGTACTCCGGCGTCTGGTTTCCGACGATCAGCCGACCCACGATGAGCGTCGGCGCGAAGCGCGGACTCACGAACACGCGCACGAGGATGTCCGCGAGAAACACGGGGATCACGAACTTGATCGGAAGGAAGTTGTTGTCGAACAGGATGAACAGCAGCGACAGGAAGGTCGCGACAAACAGGATGCCCGCGGCCGCGCGGATCTCGCGCTCGTTGAGCACGGGCACGGCATAGCCTTCGACCACTTCTCCGAACCGGACGCTTGCCATCGGATGAGCACTCCAGGGTGGGGGGAGACGAACGCGCGCAATCTGTCACGAACCGCGTACGCACGTCACGCGGCTACTGTTTCCACCGCTTCGATTTGGGGTGGTCGCGCATGGACTTGTGTATGGCCTTCCACTTCGCCTCTTCCGCGGCGCGCGCACGCGCGTCCAGGCGGGTGGCGAGCCAGTGCGCCTCGCGTTGCAGCTTGCGCCACGACGCCAGCCGGTCTTCGGCGAGCGCGCCGCTTTCCGCCGCCGCGAGCACGGCGCACCCGGGCTCGCTCTCGTGACGACAGTCCCGAAAGCGACAGCCCTCCGCGAGCGCGGCGATCTCGGGAAACGCGCCGTCCACGGAGTCCTCGTCGCCCCACAGCTTCAGCTCGCGCATGCCGGGCGTGTCCAGCAGCAGCGCGCCGCCGCTCAGCGCGACGAGTTCGCGGTGCGTGGTGGTGTGCCGCCCGCGTGAGTCGTCCTCGCGCACCGCGCCGGTGGCCAGGCGCTGCTCACCCAGCAGCGCGTTGACGAGCGTGCTCTTGCCCACGCCGGACGATCCCAACAGCGCCACCGTGCGCCCGGGTGCGAGCCACGGCGCGAGCGCGTCCAGTCCGTCGCCCTCCAGCGCCGAAACCGCGACGACGGCCGCGCCGGGAGCGAGAAGTTCGACCTCCGCCACGAGCGCCTCGCGATCTTCCGCCAGGTCGGCCTTGTTGAGCACCACCACGGGTTCGGCGCCGCTGGACCAGGCGACGGCCAGGTAGCGCTCGATGCGGCGTGGGTTGTAGTCGTGATCGAGGCCCGAAACGAGGAACACCGTGTCCACGTTGGCGGCCACGACCTGCGCCTCGGTGGTGTCGCCCGCGCCCTCGCGCTGGAATGCGCTCGCGCGCGGCACGACGCCTTCGATGATGGCCGGCGATGCGGCGCCCGGCCGCACGACCACCCAGTCACCAACCGCGGGCAACTCGGCGCGCGTCCGCGCTTCGTGCCGCAGCCGGCCGGCCAGCTCGGCGGGTCGGGCTCCGCTCTCGTCGAGGAC
>JADLBN010000044.1 GCA_020847675.1 Burkholderiales bacterium
ACCAGGTAGTACGGCCTGCCCCAGCGGGGCGTCACCTTCACGAACTTGAGTTCCCCGCCTATGCGGACTTCCTCGGTGGTCTCGTTGTCGCGCTGGGTGATCGTGACCTGCGGCTCGAGATCGGGATTGTTGGTGAACGGGCGCTGCTCCGGCGCTGCGGCCTCGGCGCCGGCGGGCGGAGGCGGCGGAGGCGGCGGCACCTGGGCGCGCGTCGCGCCCGCGGACATCCCGAACGCGAGCGTCACGGCGGCGGCAAGTCGGGCGGTGGGGCGCATGGTCGGGACGCTCGGTCGGTTCGCCGCGAGGCGGGAAGGACCCTTCGATTCTAGCATCGCCGCCCTCTGCGGCAGGTCCGGGCCGGCGCGGCACGCTACAGATTGAGCATGCGCTGGCGCTCCTCCTGCGTCGGCTGGAAGCCGCGGCCCTCGTAGAACCGGAAGATCGCCTCGACGATCGCGTCGGGATCGTCGATCGTCTGCATGAGATCGAGGTCGCGCTCGCCGACCATGCCCTCGCCCACGAGCTTTGCCCCCATCCAGTCGACGAGTCCGCGCCAGAACGACGAGCCCACGAGGATGATCGGGATGCGCCGCGCCTTGCCGGTCTGCACCAGCGTCAGGCACTCCGAGAGTTCGTCGAGGGTGCCGAAGCCGCCCGGCAGCACGACGTAGGCCGATGCGAAGCGCACGAACATCATCTTGCGCGAGAAGAAGTAGAGGAAGTCGAGCGAGACGTCCTGCGCGGAGCGGTCGCCCTTCTCCTGCGGCAGGTTGATGTTGAGCCCGACCGACGGCGCGCGGCCGGCGTGCGCGCCGCGGTTCGCGGCCTCCATCAGGCCGGGGCCACCGCCGGAGACCACCGCGAACCCGGCGTCGGAGAGCTTGCGTGCGATCGTGCACGCGGACTCGTAGTAGGGATGGCCCTCGCCGATGCGCGCGCTGCCGAACATGGACACGGCGGGACGAACGCCGCGCATCCGCTCGGTGGCCGAGACGAACTCTGCCATAATCCCCAGCACCCGCCACGCTTCCTGCCCGTTCGATGAATGCATCGACTGCGGGTCGATGACCGGCGGAATCTTCGGCGTCGTCTCTCGCATGCCCACGCTCGTCCTCGTCGACGGCTCCTCGTACCTGGACCGCGCGTTCCACGCGCTGCCCGACCTTCGCACGCGCGCGGGCGAGCCTACCGGCGCGTTGCGGGGCGTGCTGTCGATGTTGCGCCGACTCGTCGACGACGGCAAGCCGGACTACTTCGCGGTGGTGTTCGACGCGCCGGGCAAGACCTTCCGCGACGCGATCTACCCCGAGTACAAGGCGAACCGGCCGCCGATGCCCGACGACCTCGCGGCGCAGATCGGGCCGCTGCACGAACTCGTCCGCGCGCACGGCGGGCCGCTCCTCATGGTCGAGGGCGTCGAGGCCGACGACGTGATCGGCACGCTCGCGAAGCGCGCGAAGGCCCGGGGCATCGACACCACGATCAGCACCTCCGACAAGGACCTCGCGCAGCTCGTCGAGCCCGGGATCACGATCGTCAACACGATGAGCAACGAGACACTCGACGAGGCAGGCGTGCAGGCGAAGTTCGGCGTTCGCCCGGACCAGATCCTCGACCTCCTGACGCTCACCGGCGATTCGGTCGACAACGTGCCCGGCGTCGACAAGGTGGGGCCGAAGACCGCCGCGAAGTGGCTCGCGCAGTACGGCACGCTCGACAATCTGGTTCGGCACGCCGGCGAAGTGGGCGGCAAGGTCGGCGAGAACCTGCGCGCCGCGCTCGGCTGGCTCCCCACCGGGCGCGAACTCCTCACCGTGAAGACCGACTGCGCCCTCGCGACCGGGCCGGAAGCCCTCGTGCCGGCGGAGCCGGACGGGGAGAAGCTCGCCGCCCTCTACGAGCGCTACGGTTTCCGGAGCTGGCTGCGCGAGGCCGCGGGCGGCCCGGGCGCGGGCATGCCGGCGGATGCGGCGGGGGCGATCGCGTCGCGGGCGGCGAAGGACGACGCCCGCCGGTTCGAGCCGGAGGGCGTCGCGCGCGTCGCGAAAGGCAAGCCCGACGACCTCGCCTACGAGTGCGTGCTGGACGCGATGGCGTTCGAGCGCTGGACGAAGGCGATCCGCGCGGCGCCGCTGGTCGCGTTCGACACCGAGACGACCAGCCTCGACCCGATGGCGGCCGAGATCGTCGGCCTGTCGTTCGCGATCGCGCCGGGGCGGGCGTGCTACGTCCCGGTCGCGCACCGCTACGCCGGCGCACCGGACCAGTTGTCGCGCGACGAGGTCCTGGGCGGGTTGCGCGACTGGTTCGCCGATGCGAGGCGGCCGAAGCTCGGCCAGAACGTCAAGTACGACGAGCACGCGCTCGCGAACCACGGCATCGCGCTCGCGGGTGTCGCGCACGACACGCTGCTCGAATCCTACGTCCTCGAGGCGCACCGCCCGCACGACATGGACGGCCTCGCCTGGCGCCACCTCGACTGGAAGACCATCGCCTACGCCGAAGTGGCCGGCAAGGGTGCCTCGCAGATCGGCTTCGACCAGGTGCCTGTCGAGCGCGCGACCGAGTACTCGGCCGAGGACGCCGACGTGACGCTGCGACTGCACGCGGCGATGTACCCGCAGCTCGCGGGCGACGACCGGCTGCGGCGCGTCTACGAGACGATCGAGCTGCCGGTGCGCGAGGTGCTCTTCCGGATGGAGCGTTCCGGCGTGCTGGTCGACGCGGAGCTGCTGCGTGCGCAGAGCCGCGTGCTCGGCGAACGCGTCGTTGCGCTCGAGCAGAAAGCCTACGAGCTGGCCGGCGGCCCGTTCAACCTCGCCTCGCCGAAGCAGTTGGGCGAGATCCTGTTCGACCGGATGAAGCTTCCGGTGGCGAAGAAGACCGCGACCGGCCAGCCGTCGACCGACGAGGAGGTGCTGCAGGAGCTTGCCGCCGACTACCCGCTGCCGAAGGTGCTGCTCGAGCACCGGGCGCTCGCGAAGCTCAAGTCGACCTACACCGACAAGCTGCCGCAGATGGTGAATCCGCGCACCGGCCGCGTGCACACGACGTTCTCGCAGGCCACCGCGGTCACCGGGCGGCTCGCGTCGTCGGATCCCAACCTGCAGAACATCCCGGTACGCACAGAGGAGGGCCGGCGCATCCGCGAGGCGTTCGTCGCCTCGAAGGGCCACGTGCTGGTCTCGGCCGACTATTCGCAGATCGAGCTGCGGATCATGGCGCACCTGTCGGGCGATCCGGCGCTTTCGCGCGCGTTCGAGGCCGGCGAGGACATCCACCGCGCGACCGCGGCGGAGATCTTCGGCGTGACGCCGAAGGAAGTGAGCGCCGACCAGCGCCGGTACATCAAGGCCGTGAACTTCGGCCTCATCTACGGCATGGGCGCGTTCGGGCTCGCGCAGCAGCTCGGCATCGAGCGCAACGCCGCGCAGCAGTTCATCGACAAGTATTTCCAGCGCTATCCCGGCGTCGCCCTGTACATGCAGAAGACGCGCGAGGAAGCGCGCGACAAGGGCTTCGTCGAGACGGTGTTCGGGCGCCGGCTGTGGCTCACCGACATCAAGGCGGGGGGCGGGCCGCGGCGCGCCGCCGCCGAGCGCGCCGCGATCAACGCGCCGATGCAGGGGACCGCGGCGGATCTCGTCAAGCTCGCGATGATCGCCGTCGACGACTGGATCCGGCGCGAGAAGCTCGCGACGCTGCTCATCCTGCAGGTCCACGACGAACTGGTGCTCGAGGTGCCGGACCGCGAGCTCGCGCGGGTGAAGCGCGAGCTGCCGGGCCTCATGACCGGCGTGGCGAGGCTCTCGGTGCCGCTCGTCGTCGACGTCGGCGAAGGCCCCAACTGGGAACGCGCGCACTGACGACACGCCGACCATGCCAGCCGACCTCAAGTCCCCGTTCGACGTCGCCGTGGTGATGTTCACCAAGCGCACCGGGCCGCTTGCGGCCGCGGTGCGTTCGGTCTACGCGCAGCAGTTCTCCGGCCGCGTCCAGATCCTCGTCGGCGTCGACGGTCCGCAGGGCGACCGGGCGGCGCTCGCGGCGCTCGTGCGCGAAGCGCCGCCGACGATGGTGCTGACCGTCGTCGATCCCGGGTACTCGACCGCGCGTTCGCGCGGCGGGCTCTACGCGCCGGAGGCGGGCGGGGCGTTGCGGACCGTGCTGTCATTCCTCGCGAACGCGCGCCGCGTCGCCTACCTGTCGGAATTCGGCCGCTACGCGCCGGACCACCTCGACCGCCTCGTGCGCGCGATCGGCGACAAGGCGTGGGCGTTCACCGAACGCTGGTACGCCGACGCGCGCAGCGGCCAGGTGATCTGCCGCGACAGCTGGGAATCCGTCGGACCGGGCAAGGGCGTGTTCGCGAAGAGCGAGGGCGGTTTCGCGGCGGCGGACACACTCATCGTCGACAAGCTGGCCTGCCACGGCGCGCTCATCGCCTGGAGCGACGCCGACACGCAGGGCCGCGGCGAGGACCACCGGTTCTTTCGCGCGATCAAGGCGCTCCCCCACGGCTCGACCGGCGAGCCCACCGTGTACACCGGCATCTTCCTCGAGGGGCAGCACCCGTTCATGCTCGCGCAGTTCCGCGCGAACGGCGTCATGCTCGAGCGGCTGATGACGCTGACGCCCGAACTCAAGGCCGAGGTCGACAAGGCCGCTGCCGCGCAGCGCGACTACGCCACCGGCATACGCGACATCCTGTCGGTCAAGGGCGTCGACTTCGACTTCCGTCGCGACAGGTGACGGGGGGCGATCCGCGCGGCCGCGCGGAGTGCGTCGCCTGCGCTGGAGCTACGCGTCGAACATCTCGCGCCAGCTCGCGTACCAGCTTCCTGCCATGACCGGGACCAGCACGAGGAAGCCCAGGCCCAGCGGGATCGCGGCGACGATGGCGAGGCCGATCAGGATCAACCCGTAGATCGTGACCGCGCCGAGGTTCTGCCAGCACGCCCGGAAACTCTTCTTGAGCGCCGCGATCGGCTCCTCGCCGTTCAGCACGACGAGCAGCGGGGCGAACCAATAGGCCATCGCCACCAGCGCCATCGCGACGAGCGCGAGCGGCAGGACCACCAGCATCGAAGCCCCGAACCCCTTGATCAGCGCATACCCCAGGGGCGTGGGGTCCGCGTTGAGCGCCGAGAACAGGCCGGCGCCTCCGGCCACACCGAGGACGACCGCGACTGCGACGATCCAGATCGCGAACATCGCCGCGAGGTACAGGAGCCCGATGATGGCGAGCGGCATGAACCGCTCGCCGGTGAAGCCGTCGAACAGGTTGCCGACCGAGATCGCGCGGCCCTTCGCGAGGGCGTGGCAGGCGAGCGCGATGCCGCCGCCGAACACCGGTGCGAGCGCGGTCTGCGCCACGCTCCCGAGGATCGGAACCATGGTGAGCGCCACCATGACGAGGAACAGGACGATCGTGACGAGGACCCAGGTGCC
>JADLBN010000045.1 GCA_020847675.1 Burkholderiales bacterium
CCCGGTTTCATGACATTATCATGGCACACCGCGGAAGCCTCGGGCTTCCCGGCGAGTCGCCCATTGTAGCCGCGAGAGGCCCGGACCATGTACCTCGATCGCCTGTTCAAGCTGATGGCCGAGAAACAGGCCTCGGACATCTTCATCTCCTGCGGCGCGCCGATCAACATCAAGGTCAACGGCGTCGTCTCCCCGGTGTCGACCCAGCCGATGGACCCCGAGACGGTCCGCCGGATCGCCTACGAACTCATGAGCAAGGAGCAGGCGCGCGCGTTCGAGAACGAACTCGAGATGAACCTCTCGCACCTCGACCGGGCGGTCGGCAACTTCCGGATCAACATCTTCCGCCAGCGCGGGACGCTGGCGCTGGTCATCCGCTACGTCCGCAGCCACGTGCCCCCGTTCGAGAAGCTGCGCCTGCCGCCGGTGCTGCTCGACATGGTGATGGCGAAGCGCGGACTGGTGCTCGTCGCCGGCGCCACCGGCTCGGGCAAGTCGACCACGCTCGCCGCGATGATCGACTACCGGAACTCCAACCGTTCCGGCCACATCCTCACGATCGAGGACCCGATCGAGTACCTCTACGATCACCGCCGCAGAATCGTCAACCAGCGCGAGATCGTCGTCGACACCCAGAACTACCAGCTCGCGCTGCAGAACGCGCTGCGCGAGGCGCCCGACCTCATCATGATCGGCGAGGTCCGCGACAAGGAGACGATGCAGTCGGCGCTCCTGCACACGCTGACCGGCCACCTGTGCCTGACGACGATCCACGCGAACAACAGCTACCACGCGCTGTCGCGGATCATCAACCTGTTCCCCTACGACGCGCGCTCGGCGGTGCTCTCCGACCTGTCGATCGGGCTGCGCGCGATCGTCTCGCAGCGCCTTGTCCGCAACGCCGACGGCGAGCTGCAGCCGGCGGTCGAGATCCTGATGAACACCTCGCTCATCGCGGAACTCATCAAGAACGGCGAGTTCACGCAGATCAAGGAGGCGATGGAGCAGTCGCTCTATCCGGGATCGCAGACCTTCGAGCAGTCGCTGTGCCGCCTCTACCTCGACGGGACGATCAGCTACGACGAGGCGATGGCCGCCTCGGACTCGCCGACCAACCTCGCCTGGCAGATCAACCAGTCGAGCCCGTCCGCCCGCGTCGAGAGCCTCGAGACTTCGGCCGCCGACCGCGAGCAGCGCCGCCCCGCCGCCGATTTCGCCACGCTCACGATCGACCCGGCGATGCTGGAGAGGCAGCAGCAGCATTGAGCGGCAAGGCCGCAGGCGGTCGGAACGGCAGGGTAAGGCCGTTGCCGGTTGGATGTCGAGACGGGCGTCTCGTCGCGGCAGCCGGCGAATCGCTGCCGAGTCCGCATCCGTTGATGCGCCGCGCCTGTCCAGCCGCCTGCCTCTCCGGTCGCCTGCCGCCCGCCGTCCCGCCCTTTGCTACCATCCCCGCATGGACACGCGCGCCCGACCGACGCTCGCGCTGGCCCGCGAACTCGTCGCGCGGCCGTCGATCACGCCCGACGACGCCGGCTGCCAGGCCCTGATCGCGTCGCGGCTCGCGCCGCTGGGATTCCGCTTCGAGACCATCGTCTCGGCCGGCGTGACCAATCTGTGGGCGCGGCGAGGCACCGACGCTCCGCTGCTGTGCTTCGCGGGCCACACCGACGTGGTCCCTGCCGGGCCGCGCGAAGCGTGGTCTTCCGACCCGTTCGTCCCGGTGGAACGCGAAGGCTTCCTGCACGGTCGGGGCGCGGCCGACATGAAGGGCTCGCTCGCGGCCTTCGTCACCGCGATCGAGGCCTTCGTCGCCGATCATCCCGGTGCGCCCGGCTCGATCGCGCTCCTCCTCACCTCGGACGAGGAAGGTCCGCGCAACACCGACGGCACGGTCAAGGTCGTCGAGGCGCTGCGCGCGCGCGGGGAGACGATCGACTGGTGCATCGTCGGCGAGCCTTCGTCGACCCGCGTGCTGGGCGACACGATCAAGAACGGGCGGCGCGGCACGCTCTCGGGTGTCTTGACCGCGCGCGGAATCCAGGGCCACGTCGCCTATCCGCACCTCGCCCGCAACCCGATCCACCAGGTCGCTCCGGCCATCGCCGAACTCGCCGCGATGCGCTGGGACGAGGGGAATGCGCACTTCCCGCCGACCACGTTCCAGTGCTCGAACCTGCACGCCGGAACCGGCGCCATGAACGTGATTCCCGGAACGCTGGAACTCAAGTTCAACTGGCGCTACTCGACCGAGAGCACGCGCGAGTCGCTCATCGCGCGCCTCGCGCAGGTGCTCGACCGCCACGGCCTCGACTACGCGATCGACTGGCTCCCCGACGGCAAGCCGTTCCTCACGCCGAATGGACGGCTGGTCAGCGTCGTGAGCGAGGCGGTACAGGAGGTCACCGGCGTCGTTCCCGAACTCTCCTGCACCGGCGGCACCTCGGACGGCCGGTTCATCGCGTCGGTGTGCCGCGAACTGGTCGAACTGGGGCCGGTGAACGCGACCATCCACCAGGTCGACGAGCGCGTCGCGATCGACGACCTCGAGAGGTTGTCGCGCATCTACCGGAGCGTCCTCGGGCGGTTGCTCGTCGCGGGCGCCGACTGAGACGGCGGGGGCAGCTTGAGCGCTCCGGTGCACGAGCTCGAGACGGTTCGCGACTGGCTGCGCTGGTCGGTGACGCGCTTCACCGAAGCGGGTCTTTCGTTCGGCCACGGAACCGACAACCCGTGGGACGAAGCCGTCTACCTCGTGCTGCACGCCCTGTCGCTGCCGCTCGACCGGCTGGAACCGTTCCTCGATGCGCGCCTGACCCAGGTCGAGCGGGCGCGGCTGGGCGAACTGTTGACGCGCCGCATCGAGACGCGCGTGCCGTCCGCTTACCTGACGCACGAAGCGTGGCTCGGCGACTTCCGCTTCTACGTCGACGAGCGCGTGATCATCCCGCGCTCGTTCATTGCCCGGCTGCTGCCCGACGGACTCGAGCCATGGATCCCCGACCCGGCGGCGATCCGCGAGGCGCTCGACCTGTGTACCGGCTCCGGCTGCCTCGCGATCCTGCTCGCGCACGCCTACCCGGACGCCGACGTCGACGCGGTGGACCTGTCCTCCGACGCGCTCGCGGTCGCGCAGCGCAACGTCGCCGACTTCGGCCTGCAGGGCCGCATCAACCTGATCCGCTCCGACCTCTACGCGAACCTGGTCGAGAAGAGCTACGACCTCGTGATCAGCAACCCGCCCTATGTGACCGACCGCGCGATGGACGCGCTTCCGCCCGAGTACCGGCACGAGCCGGCGATGGCGCTCGCCGGGGGGGACGACGGCCTCGACGCGGTGCGCGGCATCGTGAAGGACGCGCCGCGTTTCCTCAACCCGGGCGCCCTGCTCGTCGTGGAGGTCGGCCGCGGACGCGCCGCGGTCGAAGGCGCGTTCCCGCGCATGCCCTTCGTGTGGCTGGAAACCGACGACGCGGAGGACGCGGTGTTCGCGATCGCGCGCGAGGATCTGGTCGCGGGACGCTGACGCGGCCCTGCCCTTCGCGCCGGCGCGGTCCCCGCGCCGCGAGACTCAGCCCTTGATCCCGAAGAAGTCGCGGATCCTGCGCACGAAGTCGCTCGCCGCGCTGGATGCGGCGCGGGCCCGCTGCTCCGCGTCGAGCGCCTGCAGCGTCGCGACGTTGGCGGCCTGGCGCTGCACGAGCACTTCCGACATCGCCAGCGCGATCTCGGGGCGCGCCTGCAGGATCGCGTCGAAACCGCGCCGCTCGAGCTGGTAGCACATCACGTCGCCCGAAGCGACGAGTGTCGCGCCGCGCGGCGCGCCGAGCAGGAGGCCCATCTCGCCGAAATAGGCCGGCGCGGTGAGCGTCGCGAACTTGTTGCGCGTCGAGCCGTCCGGCGAGTCGCGCACGACGTGCATCCGGCCCTGCGCGAGCAGGTAGAGCGAGTTCGCGGGATCGCCTTCGCGGAACACGATGTCGTCGGGGGCGAACGGCGCGGAGCGCAGTTCCGCCGCCAGCGCGTCCTTCTCCTGCGACGTGAGCGAGGCGAAGAGCTCGGCGTGGTCGATCGCGGCCCGCTTCCGGGCGAAGTCCTCGCGGGCGTGGCGGCCCCGCTCGTCGCGGATCAGCTCGACCACCTGCCGCGGATAGGGAATCGGCATACCGGCGCGGGCGAGCGCGGCGAACACATGGATCAGCACGTCCGACTTGGTCTCGCGGTCGCGCCGCGGGTCGATCATGTAGTAGACGACCGAGTACTCGGCCCCGTTGTCGCGGTAGGCCTCGCACAGGCAGAACGGCGCCGGGTCGTGGGCGAGGTTCAGGATCTCCGCGCGCCCGAGCGCCTGGTCGATGATCTCGCACACGCGCGTGGGCGAGAAGTCGTAGTCGATCTGGAACGTCGCGATGCGCCGCCACATCGCGCGCTCGTCGCCACGGCGCCCGAGCACCATCACCTTGTCGTTCATGAGCGCCGTGTTCGGCACGACGATGGTCTCGTTGTTGTTGGTCGCGATCGCCATCGAGCGCCAGCGGATGCTCACCACCTGCCCGACCTCGTTGCCGACCTTCACCCAGTCGCCCAGCCGCAGCGTGTTCTCGAGCTGCAGCGAGATGCCGGCCCACAGGTTGCCGAGCATCGCCTGCGCCGAGAACGCCAGCGCGCCGGTGAGCACCGCCGAGGTGGTGACGATGCCCGCGAGGTTGACTCCCACGACGCCCAGCCGCACCAGCGCGTAGACGACGATCAGGATCGCGAGCAGGAACTCCGACAGGATCCGCGGCACCGCGAAGCGCGCGAAGATCCCCGACAGCACGAAGATCATGAACACCCGGGTCACCGCGAAGGCGATCACGAACAGGATCGTCTCGCGGACGATGATCGAGATCGTGTTCGATCCGGTGAGCCCCTGATAGCGCAGCAGGAGCCACAGCGCGCCGACGCCCACCGCCGCGACGATCGCCATCGTCAGCATCCCGCGCCGCCGCTCGGGCGGGAACAGGAACGATATCAGCACCGCCACCAGCGCCGCCGAGGCGAACATGATGGCGTCGTGCAGGGTTTCGGGCAGGACGGTCATCGGGCGCGCCGGGGCCTTCAGCCGGGCCGTGGCAGCGCGATTATAGGCGGAGTCGTTCCCGGCGTTCGCGTAGAATCCGGCGCTACTCCCGACCCCGCCTCATCATGGCTGCACGCTCCGGCGGCGAGATCCTCGTCGCGGGCCTCGTCGCCCAGGGCGCGACGCACCTCTACGGCGTGCCCGGGGAGAGCTACCTCCCGGTGCTCGACGCGCTCGTCGACGTCCGCGAGCGGCTGCGCTTCGTCGTCTGCCGCCAGGAGGGCGGCGCGGCGTTCATGGCCGAGGCCACGGGCAAGCTCACCGGCCGGCCCGGCGTCGCCATCGTCACACGCGGCCCCGGCGCGACCAACGCCGCGATCGGGGTCCACGTCGCCGCACAGGATTCGACGCCGATGGTGCTGCTGGTGGGCCAGGTCGGTGCCGACATGGTCGACCGCGAGGCGTTCCAGGAGATCGACTACCGCCGGATGTACGCCGGAGTCGCCAAATGGGCGGCACAGGTCGACCGCGCGGAGCGCATCCCCGAGTACCTCGCGCACGCCTGGAGGATCGCGCTGTCGGGACGGCCCGGTCCGGTCGTGCTCGCGCTGCCGGAGGACGTGCTGTCCGCGCACGCCCGGACTGCCGACCTTCCCCGGGTCGAGGCGTTGCCGGTGGCGGCCGACCCGGGCCAGGTCTCGGAGGTGCGCCGGCGACTCGCCGCCGCGCGCAGGCCGCTGGTCGTCGCCGGCGGAAGCCGCTGGGACGATCGGGCCTGCGAGTCGCTCGCGCGCTTCGCCGGGCGCTGGTCGCTGCCTGTCGCCTGCGCCTTCCGCCGCCAGGACCTCTTCGACAACCGGCACCCCGGCTACGCGGGCGACGTCGGCATCGGCCCCAACCCCGCGCTCGCGGCCCGCGTGCGCGAGGCGGACCTGCTCATCGTGATCGGCGAGCGGCTGGGCGAGATGACGACTTCCGGCTACACGCTCCTCGACGTTCCCGCGCCGCGTCAGGCGCTCGTGCACGTGCACCCGGGCGCGGAGGAGATCGGCCGCGCGTTCCAGCCCGCGGTCGGGCTCTGCGCAACGCCCGGAGCGTTCCTCGACGCGATCGATGCGCTGCCCGGCCCGGACCCGGCTCCTGCGTGGGAAGGGAGCGCCGCGGCGGCGCACGCCGACTACGAAGCATGGCGCGCTCCGCGGCCGGTCCCCGGCGCGCTCGACCTGTGGCACATCGTTCGCTGGCTCGACGAGCGCCTGCCCGACGACGCGATCCTCGCCAACGGCGCCGGCAACTACACGACGTGGCTGCACCGGCTCTACCGTCACCGGCGGCCGGGCACGCAGGTCGCGCCCTACGCAGGCGCAATGGGCTACGCGGTCCCGGCAGCCATTGCCGCGGCGCTCGTTCGTCCGGGCGCGACCGTCGTCTCGTGGAACGGCGACGGCTGCTTCCAGATGAACGGGCAGGAGCTCGCGACGGCCGTCGAGCACCGTCTTCCGATCGTGTTCGTGGTGATCGACAACGGCATGTACGGCACGATCCGGATGCACCAGGAGCGCAACTACCCGGGCCGCGTGTCGGGCACGAGCCTCGCCAATCCCGATTTCGCGGCGCTCGCGCGCGCATACGGCGCCGCCGGCGAGACGGTGGGATCGACCGCGGACTTCGCGCCGGCCTTCGAGCGCGCGCTCGCGCGCGACGGTCCCTCGCTCCTGCATCTCGCGCTCGATCCGCAGGCGCTGACGATGAATGCGTCGCTCGATGCGCTGCGGGCGTCGGGACGCCGGCCGCGGATCTGAGGCGCCGCCACCCGCGGCAGCGCCATGAACCGCCTCGAGCCGGCGACCGTCGCGACGCAGGACGACGGAACACCCTACTCGCCGCGCTACGGCGACGTCTACCACAGCGCGGACTCGGGCCCCGGCCAGGCGAGGCACGTGTTCCTCGGCGGCAACGGCCTGCCGCAGCGATGGCGCTCCCGCGAGCGATTCGTCGTGCTCGAGACCGGCTTCGGGCTCGGGATCAATTTCCTCGCGACCTGGCAGGCGTGGCGGGAGGATCCCTCGCGGCCCGAACGGCTCGACTACGTCGCGATCGACCGGCATCCGCCGTCGCGCGAGGATCTCGCCGGTCTTCTCGCGCGCTACCCAGTGTTCGCCGATCTCGCGGCGACCCTCGTCGATCGCTGGCCGCAACTCCTGCCGGGAATGCACCGGCGCCGGTTCGGCGGCGTCGTGCTGACGCTCGTCTTCGACGACGTCGAGCGGGCGCTGTCGCGCCTCGAAGCCGTCGCGGATGCCGTCTATCTCGACGGCTTCTCGCCCGCACGCAATCCGGAAATGTGGTCGCCGCGCGTGATGCGCGCCATCGTTCGGCGGATGCAGCCGGACGCCACCTGCGCCACCTGGTCCACGGCGAGAGCCGTGCGCGATGCGCTCGCCGAGGCGGGCGTGGAGGTCGAGCTTCGACCCGGATTCGGCCACAAGCGCGAGATGCTCGCCGGGCGGCTCGTTCGTCCGCCGACGCGGCGGGATCCGCTCCCGTTCGTGCCGGAGCGTCCCGTCGACCGGCACGCGATCGTGGTCGGAGCCGGACTCGCGGGAGCCTCGGCCGCCGCGGCGCTCGCCACGCGCGGCTGGCGCACGACGATCCTCGAAGCCTCGGGAAAACCGGCGTCGGGAGCCTCGTCGCTCCACGCCGGCGCCTTCCACCCGCTCGTCGCGCGCGACGACAGCCGGCTCGCGCGGTTGACCCGCGCCGCGTTCCTGCACGCGCTCGACGACTGGCGCGAACTCGGTCTCGCCGGCCGCTCGATCGACTGGCGGTCCTGCGGCGTGCTTCAGCTCGCCCGCAACCGCGACGATGACGCCGCGCTTCGCGCAACGATCGAAGCGCTCGCGTTTCCGGCGTCGTTCGTCCGGCACGTCGATGCCGGCGAAGCGCGCGAATGCTGCGGCTGGAACGTCGGGCGTTCGGGGGTCTGGTTTCCGGAGGGCGGCTTTGCGCGCGCGCCGTCGGTGGTTCGCGCGCTCCTGTCCTGCGCCGCGGCGGTGCCGGGCTCGCAATTCGAGGCGAACGCACGCGTCGAGCGGTTGTCGCGCGGGAACGACGTCTGGACGGCGGCCGACGCGCACGGCCGAGTCCTCACTGCCGCACCGGTCGTCGTGCTGGCCAATGCCACGGACCTCGCGCGGCTCGCTCCGCTCGGCGCGACGCTGCGCTCGGTCCGCGGGCAGGTGAGCTACGTGCCGGCTGCGAAGGCGACGGCTCCGCGCGCCGTTGTCATCGGGCACGGCTACGCGCTGCCGGCCATGGACGGACGTATCGTCGTCGGCAGCTCCTACGACCTCGAGTCGAACGAACCCGCTCCGACGCGCGACGCGCACGAGGGCAACCTGGCGCGCCTGCGGGCGCTTTCGCCCGGCGCGGACTTCCGAGGCGACGCGTGCGAACTCGAGGGCGGGGTTGGCTTTCGGTCCGTCGCCCCCGACCGGATGCCCGTCGCGGGCGCCGTGCCCTGCGCGCCGGCGCTCGACCCTCGACCCGGTCTCTACGCGCTGGGCGCGTTCGCGTCGCGCGGACTCCTGTGGTCCGCGTTGCTGGGCGAGGTGCTGGCCTCGCGCGTCTGCGGCGACCCGCTGCCGATCGAGTCCGACCTCGCCGAAGCGATCGATCCCGCGCGATTCCTGCGGCGCACGCTCCGCCGCGCCGGATCGGCTGCCGACACGACCGCCGGGACCTGCGCGCCCCGGTAGCGCCGAAGGTCGCGGGTTACGCTTTCGCGTCGCGCGCCTTCTTGAGACGGATCGCGGCACTGCACAGGAGCACGCCGAACAGGATGCTCCACGCCGCGATCACCCAGACGATCGCGAGCGCGCCGCCGGCCGGTGAACTCAGCATGTAGAACCCGACCGCGACCGACAGCACGCCCGACAGGATCAGCAGCCACTCGTTGTCGATGCCCTTGCGCACGCGGATCGCGTGGACGATCTCGAAGACGCCGGTGACGATCGCCCAGGCCGCGATGAAGATGAGGAGCGTCGTCGCCGCGAGCGCCGGCGCGAAGAACGTGATGAGCCCGGCGCCGATGCCGAGCACGCCGATCAGCACGAGCGGCCAGACCGGCTTGCCGCCATCGCGCGCCTTGAACGCGGTGACGAGCGAGGTGATCCCGTCGACGAACGCCCACGCGCCCCACATGATCACCAGCACGACGATGGTGAGACCGGGCCACAGGAACGCCATCGCCCCGAACGCGATGCTGGCGAGTCCGCGCAGCAGGATCCAGCCCCAGGCGTCGCCCAGTTGCTTGATGAACTCGTCGGGCAACAGGCCCGTGGGCTGCGTGGCGGCGGTCATGGTCGTCTCTCCGGATGGGCACCGGCGGTCATCCGGTGCGGACAGGCCGGAACCATAGCCCCTCCGGCTCCGGGGCGCCACCCCCTCGCCTCGACATTCGGCGGGATCGGGAGCAGACTGCCTCCCGGTCAGGCCGGACCATGGGAGGGAATATGCGCATCTTGCTTGCGCTCGTACTCGCGACGATCGTCACGCCGGTGTCGGCCCAGGCGAACAGCGCCTTCTTCCTGGTGCAGGTTCCGACGCTCGACGAAGTCGGCCTGGGTGCACTCATCGCCCTCGTGGCGGGGGCAGCGGGCTGGGCCGCCCGGAAACACTCGAAGCGTCGCTAGCCATCGCCGTTCCGGGGCCGCATTGACTGCAGGCGGCCTCTCTCTGCTCACGTCGATCTACCTCGGCCTCTTCGCCGGGGGATTCGCGTTCTTCTGGCTGTGGGAAGGCGGTTCGCCGCTTCGCCCGTTCGCAGACGACCGCGCGCGTCGCCGCCACGTGCTCCGGAATCTGGGGGTGCTGCTGTCGGTGATCCTGGTCGCCGACATCGTCTACGGCACGTTCGTCCTGCGCGTCGGCGCGCACCTCCTCGATCCGCCCTCTGGCCTGCTCTCGCCCCTCGCGCTGCCGACCTGGGCGCTGGTCGTCGTCGCGTTCGTCGCCGTCGACTTCTACGAGTACGCGTTTCATCGACTGGCGCACCGCTGGCGCCCGCTGTGGCTCATGCATCGCGTTCACCACAGCGACCCGCACGTCGACGTGTCGACCGGCGCGCGCCAGCATCCGCTCGAGGCGGCGCTGATCGTGAGTGGCCGGCTCCCGATCTACCTCGCGCTGGGACTGCCGCTGTGGATCGAGGTCGTTCGCGTGATCGTCGCCAACACCGTCCTGTTCGCGCAGCACGCGAACGTCGCGTTCCCGCGCGCGGTGGAGGCGCTGCGCCCGGTGCTGATGACGCCGGCCGTGCACCGGCAGCACCATTCGCCCGACCAGCCGCTCATCGACCGCAACTTCGGCCAGTTCTTCACCCTCTGGGACCGGCTGTTCGGCACCTATGCCGAGCCCGAAGGCGAGGCGCCCGCCGCCTACGGACTGCGCCCGCTCCGCGCCGAACGCTGGCAGACGGTTGCGGGCATCCTGCTTACGCCGTTCCGGTCGGAACCCCCTTCCGGTCCGGCGTGAGCCGCGGCGTTTCGCGCGCAGGCCGTCGTGCCGGCAGGGGGTCGCGCGTCCGCCGCGCCGGCGAACGCGCGCGCCTTCCCGGTCAGAGCTTCTTGTAGCTGAACTTCTGGCCTGCGATGGCCGCCTCGTACATGAGGCCGCCCTTCACGATCGTGAACGTCGCGAAGCCCTTGTAGTACTTGCCGGCGGTCACTGCGTCCTTCTTGCCGCCCGACGCGCCCGCAGAAGCGCCGGTCGTGCTTGCGCTCGCCCCGGCGGCGGCGGTGATCGCGACGGCCGACGCGTCGGCACCGAACTCGAAGTTGCCCTTCGTGAACTCGCGGAACGCGCGCTCGTCCTCGAAGAAGATGATCTGCGAGAAGCCCTGCCCGCCTAGCTGGAATCCGATCGACGCCTGGGTCATCGACGTTTCGCCCACCGCCTTGCCTTTCGCGAACACGCGACCCTTGCCGAATGCTCCACCCACGCCGATGCCCGCCTTGCCGATGGTCGGGAACACCGCGTAGCCGTAGGAGTTCTTGAAAAACGCCGCGCTCTGTCCGGCGTTGCGGAACAGGTTGGCGGTGTCGGTGAATTCGTCGGCCCGGGCCGCGGAGATCGGCAGCGCGAACGCGAGGACGGCGAAGAGCGAAAGCAGGCGCTTGGGCATGGGCGTGTCCTTCAGTCGGGTTGAGTTGGGTTCGTCTCCCGGGGCGTTCCGCGCCCCCCGGCGGCGGGCGTGCCGGCTTCCTGCCGGCGCGCATCCGGTGCTTCCGGGAGGAGCGCAACGACCGGAAGGGCGGCATTCTATCCCGTGTAGCCCACACCCTGTCCACGGCAATGGCCTGAAAGGCACCCCTCCTCAGGGGCATCGCCCGCGCGCCCTGCCCGCCGGGACGTTCACAGCGACGCGACGAGATGACCCCCGTCCAGCGCGACGACCGATCCGGTGGCGTAGGACCCGGCATCCGACGCGAGAAGCAGCAGTGCGGCGTCGAGTTCGCCGGGCGTGCCGATCCGGCGCTGGGGTATGCGCCCGATGAGCGAACGCCCGGCTTCGCTCGCGAAGAACTCGCGGTTGATGCCGGTCTCGATGTAGCCGGGGGCGAGCGCGTTGACGCGGATCCGGTGGCGAGCGAGTTCGAGCGCCATCGCCCGGGTCAGGTGGATGAGCGCGGCCTTGGAGGCGGCGTAACTCGGCACCTGCGCCGCGACACGCAGCCCGAGGATCGACGCGACGTTGACGATGCTGCCGCCGCGTCCGAGCGCAACCATGCGGCGTGCCGCCTCCTGCGCGACGCGGAACGCGCCGGTCAGGTTGACGTCGATCACCCGCGCCCAGTCCTCGTCGGTGTGGTCGAGCAGCGGCCTGGTCACGGCGACGCCCGCGTTGTTGACGACGACGTCGACCGGACCCAGCACCTCTTCGGCTTCGGCGAGCGCCCGAACCACGCTCTCGCGTCGCGTGACGTCGAGCTCGACCGCGCTCGCACGCGCTCCGGACGCGCGCAGCGCCTCGGATGCCTCGCGCACCGACTCGGCCCTGCGCGCCGCGAGCGCCACCGCCGCTCCGGCCGCCGAGAGCGTCCGCGCGAAGTGCGCCCCGAGGCCGCCGTTCGCGCCGGTGACCAGCGCGACCTTGCCGTCGAGCCTCAGCTCCATCGGGTTCGCGGCGCGGCGTAGCGTTCGCGCAGCACGCGATGCTGGATCTTGCCGGTCGCGGTGCGCGGCATCTCCGACTCCGCGATGAACACGATCGAGCGCGGGCGCTTGAACCCCGCGATCCGGCCACGGCACCACTCGAGCATCTCGGCTTCGGTCGCCCGGACGCCGTCCTGGAGCACCACCACGCCCTGCACGGCTTCGCCCCAGGTCTCGTGCGGCACACCGATCACGGCCACGTCCCTGACACCGGGATGGCTGCCCAGGATGTTCTCGACCTCGGACGGATAGACGTTCTCGCCGCCGCTGATGATCATGTTGCTCTTGCGGTCGACGAGATGGATGAAACCCCGTTCGTCGCGCCGCGCGAGGTCGCCCACGCTCACGTAGCCGTCGTCGCGCATCGCCTCGCGCGTCTTCGCCGGGTCGTTCAGGTAGCCGTCGAACGCGTAGGGCGTGCGCGAGTGCAGTTCGCCGACCGCGCCGTCGGCCACGTCGCGACCGGCGTGGTCGAGCATCCGGACCGGCCCGGAGCCGGTCCACTCGCGCCCGACCGACCCGAGGTGCTCGATCTGCTCGTCGGGCCGCAGCAGCGTCACCCACCCGGCCTCGGTCGAGCCGTAGAGCTCGTAGAGCTCCGAGTTGCGGAACTGGTCGAGGATCGCGAGCTTGGTGTCCTTTCGCGCGGGCGCCGACGAGATCATGAGCTTGCGCACGCAGGCCACGTCGTGCTTCGCCCTGACGGCGGCCGGAAGGCCGAGCGCCATGACGTAGTGCGTCGGCACGAGCGAGGTGAACGTCGCCCGGTTCGCCGACAGCGTCGCGAGGAGCGCCTCGGGGTCGAAGCTCCTTCGGTCGTCGATCACGCAGGTCGCGCCCAGATGGGTGAACGTGAACGCGAAGTAGAGCGAATTCGCGTGGCACAGCGGCATCACGAGCAGCGCCGTGTCGTCCGCGGTCAGTCCCATGTCGAGCGCCGTGACTAGCGAGATCAGCGCGCTGCCGCGGTGGTTGCGGATCGCGCCCTTCGGGCGGCCGGTCGTGCCCGACGTGTACATGAGCGCCCACGCATCCTCGGCCTTCACGCGGACGTCCGGCTCGCGGTCGGAAGCCTTCGCGAGGAGCGCCTCGTAGTCCGACCACCCCGCGACGGGCGCGTCGCCGATGCGGATCCACGACGCCCGCGGTATGGCCAGTTCCGACCGAAGAGGCTCGACGACCGGCGCGAGGTCGTCCTGCACGATCAGCGCCTTCGCGCCGCTGTGTTCCGCGATGTAGCGGATCTCCGGCGCCACGAGGCGGAAATTGATCGGGACCGCGACCAGCCCAGCTTTCG
>JADLBN010000046.1 GCA_020847675.1 Burkholderiales bacterium
ACGGTGAGCAGCGGATGCTCGGCGCGCAGCACGCGCACCGGCGCGTCCTCGCGGGTCACGCGGCCCTTGCCCAGGCGCAGGGGAAACGGCGCCGCACGCACGCCGGCCGCCTCGGCGTTGAACTCGAGCCGATGCACTCGGGGTGAATGACGTCGGCCGCCTCGTCCCGGGCAAGCGCGCGGGCATTGCGGTCCTCGACCTGCGGAATCCGCCACTGGGATCCACCGCCAGCGAGCGCGGTGCGGACCTCGCGGCGCGGATCGTGTGGACGGCGCATCGGAACGCGACCGACGCCCTGGTCCTCGACGGGCGTGAAGTCGCGTGCGGCGATCTCGCGGATGCTCACGCGCGCGGGACTAGCCGCTGAGGGCCCTCAGCGCTTCAGCTTCTCCTTGAGCCGCGCATCGTCGGGGAGGCGGCCGATGCCGCGGCTCGTTTCAGCTCTTGCATCGCGCGTCGATGATCCTGGTCGACGTCCTCGTTCCCGAGTGGATCGGGCTGCACGAATGGAAGTGGCAGCATCGTAAGCGTGCCGAACTCGGACCCGACGGCGCGGCCCTGGACGTGACCAGTACGGAGGGCATTGTGATGCAGAAGCTCGTCTGGTATCGCGCTGGCGAAGAGGCCTCCGACTGGCACTCGCGGCATGTGTGACGTGCCCATTGCCTCGCCAAGGCCGTGGGTGAAGCCGGGATCGGCTCAGGCGGTTCCGGGACGAGGATGCGCCGATTCCGTCGGTCACAGGGCGTCGCGGACTCCCTTTCTCCGACCGAGGCGCGCGCCGGTTCGGGCCGCGGCCTCGATCCCGATCCCTCAAGGAGCCCTTCCGATGATCACGTTCTCCCGTCCGTTCTCCGCCGCCTGCCTCGTCGGCAGCGCCCTCGCATCCTTGGCGTGCGCCCAGGGCCTGCCGCCCGGGCTGTCCCGCAACAAGGTCGACACGTTCCTCGATTTCACGACCAACCCGGTGCTGACGCCGCTGACCACCAACGCCCGGCCGATCTACGCGTGCAGCGTGCACCGCCTGCCGAGCGACCGCGGCAGCCAGGTGACGCTGTCGTTCACGGTCCGCGCGCTGCAGGGCTACGGCAACCCGGCGTACAGCGGCTTCGTCCTGGCGAAGTGGGACCCGACTGCCGCGACGCCGCTCACGCTGATCCACGACGCCGACGCCGTCAACGGCGCGTTCGTCGACTACAACCTCAACCTCGAGCCCAGCGGCCGCTACGCGGTGTTCGACCGGTTCGGCACGCCGGGCCAGGGTCTGCCTTACCTCGGCATCCACCTCGCCGCGCGCGTCGACGACCTGAGCCCGTACGGTGCGCCGGTGCCGGTCGCTAACGTGCAGGGCAGCAACGGTTTCGGCGACCCCGCGATCGGCACCGTAAACGGCCAGCTCAAGCTGTTCTACGCCGGCCAGGCCACGAACAGCGCCAATGTGCGCGTCTCGGGCATCCTCATGGACGACCTGGTAGGCGCCGGCACTCCGACGCCGCAGGCCGCGGGCCACCCCGTACTGGTGTCCGAGCCCAGCGATCCGTCGCGCTACTGCCACTCGCCGTCGCTCGTGCACGGCGCCGACGGCGACGTCGAGGGCCTCTTCGTCGCCGAAGGCAACGCAGCCGGCGATCGCAGCGACGTCTACTTCGCCGCTGACCTCGATCCCACGACGCCTCAGGTGCTCGCGGTGACGAACACGAGCTGGCTCAGCTCGGGCGGCAACTCCGGCGGCGTCGCGATCTTCACTCAGCGCGACAACGCGCAGGCGCCGCGCGTGATCGAGGGCGCGTGGCTCGTCGGCGACGAGGTCGCGCCCGGCGGCATCGCCGACGTGACGATGAGCGCCTACGGCGCGCCCGGCAAGCCGCCGGCGTGGGCGATGGTCTTCTGCAGCCCGTTCTGGCTGCAGAGTCCGGTCTCGTTGCCTGGCGTCATCGGCGAGTTGGGCGTGCTGCCGATCCCGTTCCTGTCGCTGCGGCCGACCGGTCTCGACCAGCGCGCCGACTGGCAGCTGCGAATCCCGCACGCGGCGTTCCTGCGCGGGCTCGACCTGCGCATGCAGGGCTTGGCGACGCACGTCGCGGCCGACGACAGCGTCGTGCGCACGCTGACGAACACCGCGACGATTCGGGTGCGTTGAACTGTCAGCGTCGCGCGTCGTCGATGCGGACGACGCGCGGCGCGCGTTCGCGCGCGATGCGATCGACGATCGAGAGGTCGGTCGGCCAGATCGCGATCGTCCCGTCGCGCGAGCCGGTCACGATGCGCGCGCCGTCGGGCGAGAACACGACCTGCTCGATGCGCGCGCGATGGGCCTGCCAGCGGCACAGCAGGTACCCTGACGCGGCATCCCACAGGGCCAGCTCGCCGGTCGCGTCGGCGGTCGCGGCGAGTCTGCCGTCCATGGCGAACGCACACGAGGCGACGGCCGCGCCGTGCCCTTCCCAGCGGGTCGCGGCACCGGTTCTTGCGTCGATGGAGAACAGACCCCCGTCGTCGAAGCCGGCGAGCACGCGTTCGCTGGTGGACGAGGCGGCAACGAACGTCGCGCCGACCTCGCGGCCGGGCCAGAGCGTGCGGGTGCTCTCGAGGTCGGCAACACGGATCGCACCGTCGCTCCCGGCGAGCACCAAGTGCGTGTCGTTGAGCCAGCAGAGCTTGCGGACCTCGATCGCGGGGAGTTCGAACGACCTGTCGAGCTGCCATCGATCCGCTCCTGCTGGGCGACGCAGGACGCAGACGTTCGCCACGCGCTCGCTGTCTCCCTGGGACACCCTCAGCAGCGCCAGGGTCCTCGCATCCGCCGTGGCCGACGCGCCGGCCGTCAGGTTCGCGCGCGACTTGGGCAATTCGACCGGGGGATCAGCAATCCCCGTGGCCGGATCGACGGCGTAGAAGGTGCCCGAGTCCTTCTTGCGCACCCCCCAGACGACGGGTTCGGCGACGGCGCCGACGACCAGGCGTGCGGTCCATTCCCGCTCGGGTTCGTCGAGCACGCCGTCGTCGTCGACGAAGACCTCGCCTGTGGTCTCTCCGGACGTCGGATCGATTGTGAGCAGCTTGGCCATGCCGACCATCGACACGATCACGCGCCCCGCCGCGTCCCAACAGGCGACGAGCTGCGCGAGGCCGGTGCGAAGCTGCACGCGATGGAACGGTGCCTGCGGTGGCTCGAGGACGTTGACCTTGCCGTCCACCCCCTGCACCAGCACGCGCCGTCCTGGCGCCGCGGCGACCCTCGTCAGTTCGGTAGCCTGCGCTTGCAAGAGATCCTCGATGAGTCGTTCGCGCTCGATGTCCCAGCGTGCCGCGATGCCGTCCGACCGCGAGGTCAACAGCGTCCTGCCGTCGGGGTCGAAGGCGACGCTGCTGACCCCACCCTGATGGTGCAGGCGCTTCTCGCGCAACGTCATGTCGTCGACAGGTGCATCGCCCCCTTCCCGCTCCCCGCCCTTGCCATCCTGTGCACTCTGCTGAGCATGGGCGATGAGCCGGTCGAGGTCGAAGACGTAGACTTCGTCGACGGCAGCAATGGCAAGCCGCCCGCGGTCGAGCGCCACGTCACGAACGTTCTCGCGTCCTTTCTCGCTCAGGAGCTGAGTCAGTGCGAGGGCGACCGGCGGCTCGCCCGCGACGCGGCCGAAGCGGAAGTCGCGGGGTGCGCCGCTATGTGCCACATAGCAGCCGTTCCGGTCGACGAGCAGCGTCGAGACGATCGACAGCATCCGTTCACGCGGCTCGCAGCGCGTCCCGTCAGTCGCGACGAGGAACACGGACGACTGCCTCGGTCGGGACGCTACCGCCGCGAGCACCAAGTCGCGGTTGGGCACGGGAGCGATCCGGAACACTGGGCCATCCGCGACCGCGATGCGTCCGTTCGCAGCCGGCTCGCCGCTGACAAGGTCCAACAGGACGATCGCGCCATCGCAGGTTCCGGCAAAGACGACGTCGAGGGCGCCGACCTTGCCGATGGCGAGACCGGGCTCGATCTGCGAAGCCATCGCCGGCACACCAACGCCGACTCGCTGCTGCCACCGGATCGAGCCGTCCGGCGCGACGCGTCGCACCTCGCCGTCGATCGTGCGCGTGATCATCTCGCCGTCTGCGAGCCAAACGAGGTGGCGGGGCCGCGTCCCCTCGAGACGCAGCGGTCGCCTGTCGGGCTCGTCCACCGACTGCACCAGCGTCGCGTCGCCCGCGGCTGCTGCGAGCCAACGTCCATCGGCGCTGACGGCAATGCCTGACAACGCAGACGGCAGCTCGAACACCGTCGCCACGCGAGTGTCACCGAGGACCTCGAGCAGCGGCGCCAGGGTGCGTGGCGTCGTCGGCTCCAGGTCTCGCGCCTGCAGGGCCACGGCGAACGTATCGTCGGTCCGCCTCTTGGAGCGGCTCGCCTCGAAGCGGGCGATCCGTTCGCCCACGATGCTCTCCGTGTTCTTGTCGCGCAGCAGCGCCGACAGGACGGAGGTCCCGGCGAGGCCGGCCGCCAGTGTCACGATCAACGCCGTTGCGACCCGGTTGCGCAGCGTCCAGCGCAGTCCGCGCGCGAGGAAGCCCGGCGGCCGCGCGACGATCGGCTCGTTGCGCAGGATCCGCGCGAGGTCCTCGGCGAACGCCTCGGCGGTCGCGTAGCGGCGTTCGGGGTCGGTGTCGAGCGCGACCGCGACGGCGACCTCGAGATCGCGCGGCAGCCCGGAGACATGGCGGCGCAGCGGCGTGGCCGGCTCGGTGGCGATGCGCCGCAGCATGTCGGCGCGCCTCGCGGCTTGCCGCGGCAGCCGCGAGGTCAGGCACTCGAAAAGCGTCGCCGCGAGCGCGTGCACGTCGGTGCGCGCGTCGGCCGTCCGGCCGTGCGGATCGGCCTGTTCGGGCGCCATATAGGCGAGTGTGCCCAGCACGTCGCGCGAGCGCGTCAGGTGGTCGTCCTTGTCGACGACGTCGCGCGCGAGACCGAAGTCCAGCAGAACCGGCTCGCCGTCGGGGCGCACGATCACGTTGCCCGGCTTCACGTCGCGGTGCACGAGGCCCTTGCCGTGCGCTTCGTGCAGCGCTCGCGCGAGCTTCTCGACGAGTCGCACGACCTCCCGCCAATCCGGCCGCCTGCCGTTCGCGCGCCACTGTTCGATCTTGCTCGCGAGCGGTTCGCCCTCGATCAGCGGCATCGCCAGGTAGACGACGCCCTGATCCTTGCCGACGTCGAGCACGGGGCAGAGGTTGGGGTGCTGCAGCCGCGCGGCGAGCAGCCCTTCGCGCACGAATCGCGCCTCGCTCACCGGATCCGCGATGCGCTCGGGCAGGAGCGCCTTGATCGCGACCGGTCGGTCGCCGAGGTTCGGCTGTGAGCCGCTGTAGACGATGCCCATGCCGCCGCGGCCGAGCACGCCGTGGATCCGGAACGGTCCGAGCTGCTCGGGCAGGGCGCGCGGTGTGGCGTGCGCCGGGCCGGAGTCCGCACCGAGCGTCACCAGTCCCATGCGGACCAGGCGCGCGAACCGGTCGCGCAGCGCGCTCGCATGCTCGGGGTGCGACGTGCAAAGCTCCTCGAGGCGGGCGGTGCGCCGCTCGGGCTCGACGAGCATGCAGGAGTAAAGGAGCTCCTCGATGACGGCGGGGGGCATGGTACGTGTGCGCGATCCTCCCGCCGCCGTCGCATACCCTAGCGGGACACACGCGCGATCGCCACCCGCCGGATGCGGCCGTCGAAGCGCAATACTAGGATTCCCGCCATGGCGGCCGACGCGAAGAACAGGGACCTCGATCCGCACACCGAATCCCTGTTGCGGGCCACGCGCTCCGGTGACGCGGTTGCGCTCGAGGACCTGCTGACGCGCCACTATTCGATGGTGCGCGCCTTCGTGCGACTGCGCGTCGACCCGGTCACGAGGATCCGCGAATCGGCTTCCGACCTCGTGCAATCCATCTGCCGCGAGGTTCTGCGCCGGGCCGACGAGTTCGAGTATCGCGGAGAGGCCGCCTTCCGCGCATGGCTCTGCGAGGCGGCGCTGCGCAAGCTGCACGATCGCCGCGACTACTACCATGCGCAGCGGCGCGATCCCGGGCGAGAGGCCGCGCCAGTCGGGGATCAGGGGTGGGACGACCTCGCCGGCGTCTACCGGAGTTCGCTGGACCCGATGGGGCGGGCGCTGCGGCGCGAGGAACTCGAGCAGCTCGAAGCGGCCTTCGAGAAGCTGCCCGAGGAACAGCGGCAAGCGCTGACCCTGCGCCACCTCTGTGGGATCGACTACGGCGAGATCGCGGCGCGCACGGGCCGCACCGAGGACGCCGTGCGCAAGCTCGTGTCGCGGGCGCGGGCTCGGCTCGCCGAACTGCTGGCCTCAGCGCGCGCCAATTGACCTGATCGCCGCCGCCGCGCCGTCGATGCGCCGCGCGAGCTCGAATTCGGGAGCTCCTGACGTTCCTGTGGGTGCAGTCGGTGGGTAGTTCGGCGGCGTAGCTGGTCGGCGGGGGCGGAACTCAGCGAAAGAGGTTGGAAAGCGCACCGGCTCCAGGAAGCTGGAGCTGTAAAGAAACCAACCCGGGAGATGTTCCGGTGCGCGGCAGGACTGTAGCGCAGCACTTGCTGCCGTTCCCGCGGATGCTGGTCGCCGGCGTCCAGATCGAGGGCGACGGCCTCGTGATGTCGGTTCCCGAAACTCTGGCACCACCCGTTCCGGAAACTCTGGCACTCGTCGGGTGAGGAAGCGCCGGCGTCCGTGAGCATCTCCCGCGCCTGATCCGCCACGTCGGCGGGAGGGCGATGGTAGCCACGGATGTACGGAGCCATGAAGCGACACGAGATCCAGATGCGACGGAAGGCGGGGAAGAGCCACACCGAGATCGCGCGTGCTGCATCAGTATCGACGTGCACGAGCAGGCGAGCACGACAGCCTGTAGGGTCGCGGCCAAACAAGGCACAGGAGCCCGCGAGCCCCTCGAGCGGAGCTCGCGGCTCATCGCCACACGCATTCCGCGTGATCCCCCAGCCTGGGCCCGCCCCCGCGCCGGTCGCGGGCGTCACGCCAATAGGGCCGGAGCCCGGACCGGTCCTGCCGGACGCCGCGGGACTGGTCCTCCCGAAGCGGCCACGATCCTGGGCCCCGCGCTGCCGCGCCCGCACCCCGCCGCGCTCGACGACGAGCCTCCGGCGCACCTGGATCCCGAACCGCGCACGTCCGCCGCGTGGTGGATCCTCGCCGCGGCGGCGGCCCTCCTGAGCCTCACGGTGCTGTGGCTCGCGGGCTCGGGTCGGCTCGGCATGCTCCTGCCGGGCCTGCTCCTCGCCAACGTCG
>JADLBN010000047.1 GCA_020847675.1 Burkholderiales bacterium
GCGAATCCTCGCGAGGTGTCCAACCTCGCTGCGGTTCGCGCCTTGCCTGGCGCCATTTCCCGGCCCTTTTCGCGAGCGCCTTCGACCGTTTGCGGTTCCTCAACGAACTACTGACTCGGGACACTAGATGCTGCGACCCCCTCCGATGCCCGACGCGATGCTGTGCTCGGGCCACGCCGCCTGCCCCGGCTGCATCGACGCGCTCGCGGCACGGCACATCCTCGCGACGCTCGGCCCCGACACGATG
The DNA here is from genome assembly GCA_020847675.1 of Burkholderiales bacterium. Taxonomy (GTDB): domain Bacteria; phylum Pseudomonadota; class Gammaproteobacteria; order Burkholderiales; family Casimicrobiaceae; genus VBCG01. Next base: position 248 of record JADLBN010000047.1, read on the forward strand.
GCGGTGATCCCGCCCTCGTGCATGGCGATCATCGCCGGGCCGCAGCCTCACTCGTCGTTCCGTATTCCGGTCTACCAGCCCACGCTCGAGGCGAGCGCGGCGGCGGCCTCGGGCCTGCGCCGGGCGCTCGACGCGCAGGGCAAGCACGACACGCACGTGGTCGTGTTCGCCGGCGACGGCGGCACCTACGACATCGGCTTCCAGTGCCTGTCGTCGGCCGCCGAGCGCAACGAGAACTTCATCTACGTGTGCTTCGACAACGAAGGCTACATGAACACCGGCGCGCAGAAGAGCAGTTCGACGCCGCGCTTCGCGCGCACCGGGTCGACGCCCGCGGGCAAGACTTCGCGCAAGAAGAACCTTCCGGAGATCATGGCCGCGCACGGGATTCCCTACGTGGCGACGATGAGCGCGAGCCACCTGCCCGACCTCGTGCGCAAGGTCGAGAAGGCGAAGAGCCTCACGGGGACGCGCTTCCTCACCGTCCTCATTCCCTGCCTCGACGGCTGGGGGCTCCCCGATGACGCGGGGCTGAAGACCGCGCGCTACGCCGTCGAGTCGGGCGCGTTCCCGCTCTACGAGATCGAGGACGGCCGGCGCACCACGTTGAACGTCACGACCAAGCCGCGTCCGATCGCCGACTACCTCGCGATCCAGGGCCGCTACCGCGGCGTGGACGAGGCGTCGGTCGCGGCGCTCCAGGAGGAGATCGACGACGGCTGGGCACGGCTCTGCGAGCGCGCCGCGGCGAGCGCGGCGCCGCGCTCGGCCGTTCCCGCGCTCTGACGGCGCGCCGGAAGCCCGCCGGTGGCGGCCGGACGGCCGCCGCGCGCCCGATCGAGGGAGCTACCCCTTCTTGACGCTGATGACCTGCGGACGCGTCACCGCTTTCAGCCCCTCGACGCCGAACTCGACGCCATAGCCCGAGCCCTTGATGCCGCCGAACGGCACCATCGGGTGGATCATGCCGTGCTGGTTGATCCAGACGGTGCCGGCCTGGATCCGGCCTGCGACCTCGCGTGCCTTCTCGACGTCGGAAGACCAGACGGAGGCTCCCAGACCCGCGTCGAGCCGGTTCGCGCTCGCGATCGCGTCCTCGACGTCGCGGTACTTGATGATCGGCAGCACCGGGCCGAACTGCTCCTCGTCGACCAGCCGCGCGCCGTCTTCGAGGCCGGTCACCAGCGTCAGCGGGTAGAAGTAGCCGGGACCGCCGCGCGCCTGGCCGCCGCACACGATCGTGGCGCCGGCCTTCTTCGCGCTGTCGACCAGCGACACGACCTTGTCGAACTGCATCTTGTTCTGGATCGGCCCCATCACGACGCCGTCGTCCATGCCGTTGCCCATCGGCACCGCCTGCGCGATTTCCTTGAGCGCCTGGACCGTCTGGTCGAACAGGCTCTCGTGCACGTAGAGCCGCTTCGCGGCCGCGCAGGTCTGGCCCATGTTGATGAACGCGCCCCAGAACAGCCCCATCGCCATCGCCTTGGGATCGGCGTCGGGGAGCACGATCGCGGCGTCGTTGCCGCCGAGTTCCATCGTCGTGGGCACCATGTTGCGCGCGGCGGCCTCCGCGATGCGCGAGCCGGTGGCGGCGGAGCCGGTGAACATGATCTTGTCCACGCCCGGGTCGGAGACGAGCCAGGACCCGACTTCGCCCGGACCGCTCACCGTGTTGACGACACCCTTCGGCAGCACCTCGTTGATGAGCCGCACCAGTTCCAGCGTGCCGATCGTCGTGTACTCCGACGGCTTGATCACGACCGTGTTGCCGACGCGGATCGACGGGATGATCTGCCAGATCGCGATCAGGAGCGGCCAGTTCCACGGAGCGATGGCGGCGACCACGCCGAACGGCTTGCGGTGGATCTCGTCGCGGCGCGTGTCGTCCTCGAACGCGACTTCGACCGGCAGGTCGAGGCTCGCCGGCACCTGGGTCCAGACCTCGCAGCCCCAGGCCTCGAAGCGCGCGCCGGGAACCTGGTCGGGACCCACGCCGCCGAGCGGCTTGACCTGCTCGCGCGTCACCCATTCGGCCAGCGCGGCCGCGTTGGCCTTGATCACCTCGGCGACGCGCATCATCAGCGCCTTGCGCTCCGCATCGGGACGCGCCGCCCACGAGGGCTGCGCGCGGCGGGCCGCGGCGATCGCGTCCGCGACCTGCGCGCGGGTCGACACCGGAGCCCGGCCGAGAACCTCGCCGGTCGCGGGGTTGATCGAGTCGAACGTCTTGTCAGCCCCGACGGCGGCGCCGTCGACGGTGTTGAGATAGGTCTTCATCGAGAGTTTCCTGTCCGGGATGGCGGAGCGGCGCCCGCCGGAGCAATCTAGCCGTGATCGGTACGGAAGGGGTATCCCAAATCGGCAACGGTCCGGCCGATCGCCGTTCAGCGGATCGTCATGCCGCCGTCGGCGGCGATCACCTGGCCGGTGACGTAGCTCGCACCCGCCGAGGCGAGGAACACGAACAGCGGCGCGACCTCGTCGGGCTCGGCCCAGCGTCCCATCGGAATGCGCTCGAGGTAGCGGTCGCGGAAGCGCTCGTCGGTGCGGATCGTCTCGGTCATCGGCGTCGCCGCGCCCGGCGCGATGGCGTTGACGACGATGCCGTGCTTCGCGAGTTCCCGTGCCGCGCTCTTGGTGAGGCCGAGGATGCCGGCCTTCGCCGAACTGTAGTTGATCTGGCCGATGGTCCCGAGCACGCCGGCGCTCGAGGTGACGTTCACGATGCGCCCGAATCCGCGCGTCTTCATGCTCCCCACGACCGCCTGCAGGCAGTGGAAGCTGCCGTCGAGATGCACGCGCAGCACCGTCGACCACTGCTCCACGGTCATCCGGTCGAGCATCGCCGGCCGGATCACGCCCGCGTTGTTGACCAGCACGTCGATCGGTCCGAGCGCGTTCGCGGCCGCCGCAGCCATCGCGTCGACCGCCGCGCGATCGGCGACGTCGCAGCCGAAGGCGGCAGCGCGTCCGCCGGCCGCCCGGATCTCGTCGGCAATCCGGTTCGCCTCGTCGCGGTCGAGGTCGACGACGGCGACGCCGGCGCCTTCGCGCGCGTAGGCGCGCGCGACCGCGGCGCCGATCCCGCGCGCGGCGCCGGTGACGATGGCGTTGCGCCCTGCGAGCTGCATGGATTCCTCCCGCGCGGGGCTCGGCCCGCGCCGCGAACCCGCGGACTGTGCGTCCGCCCGCTGCGCGCGGCCTTGACAGCGGTCAACCGGCGCGAAACCCGTTCGTCCTCGGGGTCATCGCCGCGGCGCCCGCCGGGTTGACGACGGTCAAGGGCGGCGCGCCGCCGGCGGGCGACAATCGCCTCATGGCGCATCGGCGCCACGCATCAGGCCTTCCATGGACGCCCTCGACGTTCCCGACCACGACGCCGTCCTCGCGGCGATCTCGACCGTCATCGACCCCGAAGCGGGCATGAACATCGTCGACCTCGGACTGATCTACGGCGTCGAGGTCGACGCGGACCGGGTCGCCGTGACGATGACGATGACCACGCCGACCTGTCCGGTCTCGGACTACCTGGCCGAGGGGGTCAGGAACGCGGTCACCGACCGCTTCCCGTCGATCCAGTCGGTGGACGTCGAACTGACGTTCGATCCGCCGTGGACGCCCGACAAGATGAGCGACGCGGCGCGCGCGAAGTTCGGCTGGTGACGGCGCGCGGTCAGAAGCCCGGCTTCGCGGCCGCGCCGTTCTGACGCTCGACGATCCGCAGCATCGTGGCGATCGTGATCGAGCGGAACGTCGCGAGCGCGATCTCGTCGATCTCGGAGAGCACGGTGGAGATCGCGCGGCCCTCGGGCGTGCGCTCGCCCGGCTGGCTCCCGGCGCGCGCGGGCTTCACCGGCTCGAAGCGGCGGATCACGTCGTGCAGCGTGAGCCGGCGCGGATTGGCGGCGAACCGGTAGCCGCCGCCCGCGCCGCGCACCGACTCGACGATGCCCGCGCGCGCGAGCGTCGAGAGCACCTTGGCGAGGTGGTGGGCCGAGACGCCGTACTTCTGCGCGATCTCGAACGCGGCGATCTGGCGCTCCGGCGCCGCAGCGAACTCGAGGACGCTGGTGAGCGCGAGTCGCGTGTTCTTCTGCAGCTTCACGCGAGTTCGATCTCGAGCGGAATGAACGGCGCCGCCATCATGCCGTGGCTGCGGAAGAACGACAGGACCAGCGCGTTGTCGCGCGAGAGCATCGTGCGGATCACGGTGACGCCGGCCTGCCGGAACCCGCGCCCGATCTCCTCGAACAACCGGCTGCCGATGCCGTCCTGGCGGCGGTCGGGGTCGACGTCGATCCCGAACACCCAGCCGCAGGGCGGCGAGCCGAACTCCCAGTCCCGGACTTCCCCGATCACGAAGCCCGCCACCTTGCCGCCCGCTTCCGCGACCAGGAACTGGCGGCCCGCGGCCGCGCCGCGGCCGTAGCGCCGGAACACGTCCTGCCAGTAGGCTGGCTTCGCGAGCCCCGTCACGCGCGCGTCGATGCCGACCACGGCGGCGAAGTCGTCGGGCTTCGCGCGGCGCACCTTCACCGCGTCCGGAGGCACCGCAGCCCCCGTCCTCCGCGCCTTCGTGCCGGCGGCGCGTGCCGGACTGCGCCTGCCGGCCATCAGCCTGTCCCCCGTTGATGCGAATCAATGGAAATTCGGCATCCGGTTACCAGAATAGCCCGGAACCGGTGGGCGCTCAACGAGACTGCCCCGCGTCCACCCATTCCCCGGCTTCCGACGGAGACCTCGATGAAGTCCAAGCTTGCCGGACTGGCCCTTGCGCGCAGCGTCGCCACGAAGGCGCGCAGGACTGTGGCTGCGCCCGCGACGGGCGCGTCCGCCTGAGCCGCGTCCGACCGTGAGCGAGGCCGCCGCCGTGAAGCGTGTGCCGACGTACTGCTACCAGTGCGTCGCCGGACCGGACTTGCTGACGGTGAAGGTCGAGGACGGCGTCGCGACCGAGGTCGAACCCAACTTCTGCGCGGCGGAGATCCACCCGGGAGGCGGCAAGGTCTGCGTCAAGGCGTTCGGGCTGGTCCAGAAGACCTACCACCCGGGCCGCGTGCTGACGCCGATGCGGCGCACCAACCCGCGCAAGGGCCGCGACGAGGATCCGGGCTTCGTGCCGATCTCGTGGGAAGAGGCGTTCGACCTGATCGCCGGGAAGCTCAACGCGATCCGCACCGAAGGCCTCCTCGACGCGTCCGGCTACCCACGCGTCGCGGCGACGTTCGGGGGCGGCGGCACGCCGCAGTCGTACATGGGCACGCTGCCCGCGTTCCTGTCCGCGTGGGGGCCGGTCGACATGGGCTTCGGCTCGGGGCAGGGCGTCAAGTGCTACCACTCCGAGCACCTGTACGGCGAGTTCTGGCACCGCGCGTTCATCGTCGCGCCCGACACGCCGCGCACCGACTACCTGATCTCCTGCGGCGCGAACGTCGAGGCCTCGGGCGGCGTCGTCGGCGTGTGGCGCCACTCGAACGCCCGGGTGCGCGGCATGAAGCGGGTGCAGGTCGAGCCGCACCTGTCGATCACCGGCGCGTGCTCGGCCGAGTGGGTGCCGATCAAGCCCAAGACCGACGCCGCGTTCCTGTTCGCACTCATGCACGTGCTCGTGCACGAGGCGCCGCGCGAGCGGCTCGACCTGCCGTTCCTGGCGAAGCAGACTGCGTCGGCCTATCTCGTGGGTCCGAACGGCTACTACCTGCGCGACCGGGAGACCCGCAAGCCTCTCCTGTGGGACGCGCGACGCAACGCGGCCGTTCCGTTCGACGCGCCGGACCTCGCCGAGACGCTCGAAGGGCGCTTCGAGGTCGACGCGGTCGAGATCGGGCCCGACGAAGCCGTGCTGGCCGACGGCGTGCTCGCCGGCGCGACGGCGTTCACGCTGATGGCCGAGCACCTCGCGCCGTACACGCCGGAGTGGGCGCAGTCGGTGTGCGAGGTCCCCGCCGAGCGCATCCGCAGGATCGCGAACGAGTACCTCGACCATGCGCGCGTCGGCGAGACGATCGAGATCGACGGCGTGACGCTGCCCTTCCGCCCGGTCGCGGTGTCGCTCGGCAAGACGGTCAACAACGGCTGGGGCGGCTACGAGTGCTGCTGGGCGCGCACGATGCTCGCCGCATTGGTCGGCGCGCTGGAGGTTCCGGGCGGGACGATCGGCACGACGGTGCGACTCAACCGGCCGCAGAACGACCGGCTGAAGAGCGTCAAGGCGGGTCCGGACGGGTTCATGGCCTATCCGATGAACCCGACCGACAAGGCGCGCTGGTCGCCCAAGCCGAATATCCGCAATGCCTACCGCACCATGGTTCCGCTGGCAGCCGACGGGCCCTGGAGCCA
>JADLBN010000048.1 GCA_020847675.1 Burkholderiales bacterium
CGATATCGGGCGCCAGCGTCGCCCGGCGTCTTGCCGGTATTCCCGATACCGGCTGCGCCGCCGGTCTCGCCGTCATCCCGATCTCGGGCCAACGCGCACCACGCACTTTCGCAGAGCTTCCCTAGCTGCGGCGCAGCATCGCTCAGCGCTCCAGCGCGTCGAGATTCCCGCGCGCCTTGCGGTGCCCGGGGTCGATCGCGAGCGCACGCTCGTAGGCGGCGCGCGCACCATCGCGATCCCCCGCGGCCTGCCGCGCGAATCCGAGGTTGTTCCATGCCCGGGCATTGTCCGGACCCGCCCGCACGGTGGCCTCCCACAGCCGCGTCTCGCTCGCGTAGTCGGTCACGCGCACGAACGTGGCGCCCGCGAGCACGAGCGCGAGCGCGGCCAGAACCGCGTTGCCCGCGATCCTCGGATGCAAGCGGCCGATCAGCACGCCGGCAGCGAGCGCGGGTCCGACGATCGCGAGGTAGAGCTGACGGTCGTTCGCGAGCTCGTAGCGCGCGATCGGCCCGTGCGTCGGCGCGAGGGCGAGCAGGAACCACAGGATCGCGAAACCGAGCCAGGGTCGCCGGCGAAGCTGCACGAATCCGGCGAGCGCCAGCGCTGCGAGCGCGGCTGCGCGCGCGAACCAGACCGCGTCGATCGCCTCGCGCGACGCGAGGCCCGGGTCGAAGTTGAGGCGCAGCGTCAAGAGCGGATGGGTGACGAGGTAGGCGACCGCGTCGACCTGCGCGACGAGGTTGTCGAGCGGGCCGCGGATCGAAAGGCTCGTCGCCAGGAGCCGCCGATTCGCGGCGACCGAGAACACGGCGGCGGCCAGCAACAGCGCGAGGAGCCAGAACACGCGCGTGTCGCGCAGCGCCGCGCCGAAGCGCCTGCCGCGCGCGAACTCGACCAGCACCAGCGCGAACGGCAGCGTCCATGCCGACTCGCGGGCGCCGATCGCCGCGGCGAACAGGACGAGCGCGGCGCCGTGCCATGCGGCGGCGCCATCGCGCGCGCGCTCCCAGGCGTAGAGCGCCGCGAGCGTGGCAAGCGAAGAAAGCGCGGTCGATCGTCCGGCGATGTAGACGACCGCTTCGGTCTGCGCGGGATGGAGCGCGAAGACCAGCGCCGTGGCGAGCGCCGCGAGACCGGGCCGCGGCTCGCCGGGCGCCATCGCTGCGATCCACCGTCGCGCGAGCGCGAGCACGAGGAGCGACGAGGCGACGTGCATCGCGACGCCGGCGACGGCGAAGCCGGCGGGCGCGGGCGAGTAGAGCCAGTTCGCCACGTAACTCGCCTTGGTCAGCGGGCGCATGCCCGGCATCGATGCCCACCACGCCGACCACGAGTGGACATCGTTGTCGATGACGACGACGCGGAAGTCGTCGTACTGGAACGCGGTCCCGGGCGCAGCGGCGTAGGCCGCGAGCGTCGCCAGCACGACGATCGCCCACGCGGTGTGGGGCGGCGACTCCCCGGTGGCCTCCCGCGGGTTCAAGGCCGCCGCGATGTCCGGCGCGCGCGTGCGTCGTCGAACGCCGATTCGATCATCGCGACCGCGTCCCACCAGCGGTCCGGCGCGCCCAGCATCACGACCAGCACGCGCGTGCCCTCGCGCTCCGCGTAGGCGACGAGACAGCGCCCCGCGGCCTTCGTCCAGCCGGTCTTGACGCCACGCGCGCCTTCGACGCGGCCGATCAGCACGTTGGTGTTGTCGAACCGGAATCGCCGGCCGTCGGCGGCCCTCGCGGTGCCCGACTCGCGCGCGACGATCGCGGCGATGCGCGGCTCCGCCAGTGCGGCATCGGCGAGACGGGCGAGATCGCGCGCCGACATGAAGTGACCGGGAGCGTCGAACCCGCAGGCGTTCGCGAAGCGCGTGTCGGCGAGTCCGAGCTTTGCCGCGCGCTCGTTCATCCGCGCGACGAACGCCTGCTCGCTGCCGGCGACGCGTTCGGCGAGCGCGAGGCAGGCGTCGTTCGCCGAGCGCAGGAGCGCAGCGGCGACGAGGTCCTCGGCCGCGAGTTTCATGCCCGATCGCAGGCCCACTCTGGCGCCTTTCGCAGCGGCGGCCCGCGCGCTCACGACGACCGTGTCGTCCGGAGCGAGCGCCTCGGCCGCGAGGATCGCGGTCATCATCTTGGTGAGGCTCGCGGGCCTCAGGCGCGCCGAGTCGTTCGCCGCCCAGCGCACCTCGCCGTCGATGCGGACGAAGTATGCCGCCGCGGCGCCGGGCCAGCGATCCTCGGATGCAGCGGTCGCGGCGCCGGCCGCCGCGAACCCCGCGACGACGAGGATCGCGGCGCGGATCATCCGGACGGGTTCAGAAGGGCAGCACCTTGCGGATCGCGTCGAGGCCCTGCTTCATCGCATCCGGCTTGGGTTCGTCCGCAGGCTGCGCGGAAGGCGGAGGCGCGCTCGATGCGGACCGTGGCGAAGCGACGCCCGATGTCGTCGGACCTGCGCCCGCAGCACCCGCGCGGCTCCCGCGCGACAGCGCCGCATAGCGGTTGCACAGCGGCACCAGTGAGCGGTCGACCAGATAGTAGTCGCGGCCCTTGCAATGCGTCGGCCCCGCAGCCCTCACGGCGTCGTCGCAGGAACCGCTGCCGATGAACGCCCAGTCGCGTCCCTGCTGCGCCTTGCCGCAGGCGGCGCTCACCGCCCCCGCGTAGTCGAGGCCGCAGCCCTGGGCGGCCTGCTGGAGGTTTTCCCGCCCGTACTTCGCGACCACGGCGCGGTGCGTCGCCGGCTCGCGCAGGTCGCGGGTCAGGCCGCCGGCCTTGTCGCAGAACGCCTTCTTCTGGCCCCCGCACATGGCGCCCTGGCCGACGAACATCGCGGAGGCGAGCGTCTCGAGCCCCTCGCCGCAGGTCTTCGCCACCGCTGCGTCCGAGTCGGACTTGGCCTTCGCGACGATCTGCTCGGTCTGGTCGGTGCACGCGCCGACTTTCCGTCCCGAGAAGACCTGCGTCATCTCCATGTCGTCGCCCTTGCGCTTGCCCTTCATGCGCATCGTGCCCTCGTAGCCGCTCGCCGTCGTCGTGATCTCGCCGCGCACGGTCATCGGATCCTTGCCGGCGCAGTCCATCGTGAAGGTCGTCTTGTTGCCGACGGTCTTCGAGTCGAGCACCCGGCATTCGTCGTTCGCCGGAATCGCGTCCTCCGGCCTGTGATTCTTCTTCACGCACA
>JADLBN010000049.1 GCA_020847675.1 Burkholderiales bacterium
CTCTGTCCTCTGTCCTCTGTCCTCTGTCCTCTGTCCTCTGTCCTCTGTCCTCTGTCCTCTGTCCTCTGTCCTCTGTCCTCTGTCCTCTGTCCTCTGTCCTCTGTCCTCTGTCCTCTGTCCTCTGACTCCTGACTCCTGATTCCTGATTCCTGATTCCTGATTCCTGATTCCTGCCTACGGCATGTACTGCCCGCCGTTCACCTCGAGGATCTGGCCGGTGACGTACCCCGAGAGCGCGTCGGACGCGAGGTAGACGAACGCGCCGGCGCATTCGTCGGCGGTGCCGAGCCGTCCCATCGGGATCGAGCCGCGCATCGCTTCCAACATCTGCGGCGTCGAGTGGCGCTCGTGGAAGGGTGTCTCGATGACGCCCGGCGACACCGCGTTGACGCGGATGTTGTCCTTGACCAGTTCCTTCGCGATGCCGCGGGTGAACGTCGACACGAATCCCTTCGCGGACGCGTACATCGCCGCGCCGTTCCCGCCGCCGTTGCGTGCGGCGATCGAGGTCACGTTGATGATGTTGCCGCGGCCGGCGCGGCGCATATGCGGCGCGACCGCGGCGGTAGCCATCACGACCGACCGGACGTTGAGGTCGATCACCTCGTCGAAGAACGTGTCGTCGATCTCGGCGATCGGCACGCGGCGCACGAGGCTGCCCGCGTTGTTGATCAGCACGTCGATGCCGCCGAGCGCACCGGCCGCCTCGTCGATCACGCGCCGGACCGCCGCGCTGTCGGTGAAGTCGCCGCCCACCAGATGCGCCTGCCCACCTGCGAGCCTCACGTCCGCGGCGACCTCCTCGGCGCGGTTGCGGCTCGCGTTGTAGTGGATGCCGACGTTGCAGCCGGCGCGGGCGAAGGCGCGCGCCGCCGCGGCGCCGATCCCGGTCGACGCGCCGGTGATGAGCACCGCCTTGCCGCGCAGGTCGGGGGCAAGGGTTTCCGTCACGCCGCTCCTCCTTGTCGTGCCGTTCGAACCCCGGTGTCAGACACCGTGTCTGACACGGTGTCTGACACCGGTTTCCGGGGTTGGTGTCAGCGGTTCAGTCGATGAACAGGCTGCTGACCGATTCCTCGTTGGAGATTCGCGTCACCGTCTCGGCGATCAATTGCGCACAGGACAACTGGCGGATGCGCGGGCAGGCGCGCGCCTCCTCCGAGAGCGGGATCGTGTCGGTGACGACGATCTCGTCCATGTCCGACGACGCTATCCGGGCGACTGCGCCACCCGAGAGCACCGGGTGCGTGCAGTACGCCGTCACCCGCTTCGCGCCGTGCTCCTTCAACGCGGTGGCCGCCTTGCACAGCGTGTTCGCGGTGTCGACGATGTCGTCCATGATGACGCAACTGCGTCCCTCGACGTCACCGATGATGTTCATCACCTCGGCGACGTTCGCCTTCGGGCGGCGCTTGTCGATGATCGCGAGGTCGGAGTCGAGCCGCTTCGCGATCGCGCGGGCGCGCACGACGCCGCCGACGTCAGGCGAGACGATCAGCAGGTTCTCGTAGTTCTGCTTCCACAGGTCGCCCAAGAGGATCGGCGTCGCGTAGACGTTGTCGACCGGGATGTTGAAGAAGCCCTGGATCTGGTCGGCGTGCAGGTCCATCACCATCACGCGGTCGACGCCGACGGTGGTCAGCATGTCGGCCACGACCTTCGCGCTGATCGCGACGCGTGCCGAGCGGGGGCGTCGGTCCTGGCGCGCGTAGCCGAAGTAGGGAATCGCGGCGGTGATGCGCGAGGCCGACGCGCGCTTCAACGCATCGACCATCACCATCACTTCCATCAGGTTGTCGTTGGTCGGCTGGCAGGTCGACTGCAGCACGAACACGTCGCGGCCGCGGACGTTCTCGAGCAGTTCGACCATCACCTCGCCGTCGGAGAAGCGGCCGACGATCGCGCGGCCCAGGCTGATGTTCAAGTGCCGGCAGACCGCTTCCGCGAGCTTCGGGTTCGCATTGCCGGTGAAGACGCGCATCCGTTCGTAGGCCATGGTGGCAGCTGCCGTGGTTCAAACGATGCGGGCAGGCCGCCGGCTTTCCGGCGACCTGCCCGACGCGTCACATTGGCTGGGGAGGAAGGATTCGAACCCTCGTATGCCGGAATCAAAATCCGGTGCCTTAACCAGCTTGGCGACTCCCCAGCGGAAACCGGCGCGAAGGCGAAGCCCGAGCCTTCGTCGCGCGGGGACCGCCGGATCCCCGCAAATTCCACCCGAGACTCTACGCGAAAGCGGCGAGCGGATGCCGTGCAAGCGTGCGGACAACCCGGACGGTGAGCTCCGCGGGCAAGCCGCGGGCGGCACTGCGCGCGTCGACTTCACGCGCGAACGGGGCGAACACGCACGCGCCCGAACCGGTCATCCGCGCCTGCGGCGACACCCTGGTCAACTCCGCGAGCGCGCTGGCCACCGCCGGATGCCGGGTGCAAGTCGCGCCCGCGAGATCATTCCGGCCGTAACCCTCGGAAAAGACTTCTATTTTCGCCGACGGCGTCGAGCGTGTCAATTCGGGAGCCGCGAAGATCGCGCCGGTCGCAACCTGCGCATCCGGAAACGCGAGCGCGAGGAACGTCGTCGGCAGCGTCATCGCCGTCAGCTGCTCGCCGATGCCGCGGGCGAGCGCCGGTTCACCGAACAGGAAGAACGGAACGTCCGCGCCCAGCGTCGCGCCGAGCTCGATCAGCGCGGAGCGCGGCAGGGCGAGCGACCAGAGCCGGTTGAGCGCGAAGAGCGTGGACGCGGCGTCGGAACTGCCGCCGCCGAGTCCGGCTCCCATCGGGATCGCCTTCTCGACCGAGATCGAAACGCCGCGCCGCATCCCCGAAGCGCGCTGCAACGCACGCGCCGCGCGGACCGCGAGGTCGTCGTCCTCGGGCACGCCGGGCACGTCGTTGCTGCGCAGGATCGCGCCGTCCTCGCGTGCTTCGAGCGTGATCGTGTCGGCCAGATCGACGAGCGCGAACAGCGATTCGAGCGTGTGGTAACCGTCGTCGCGCCGGCCGGTGACGTGCAGGAACAGGTTGACCTTCGCGGGTGCGGAGACGACCAGGGGCATCGGACTCGATCGGGGTCGGGAATTCGGCGGAATTCAGTCCCACGCGTCGATCACCACACGCACGTCGACGTCCGGCCAGGTCGCGAGTACGCGAAACGGCTGCCGGGCGTCATCGGCGTAGGCGTAGACGAGTGTCCAGCCGTCCTGCCTCAGGACGGCGACGCGACCGGACGCGTCACGCTCGATCGCGTACGGCGAGCGAGCGTGCGGCGACGCGCGAATCCACCACGCGAGGCTCTCGACCGGGAGCCTGACGCCGATCGCGCGCGCTGCGAGCGAATCCGCGTCCGCCGCCCGTTCGATGCGGCCGTCCGGGAAGGCGATCGACGCTCCTCCGGAGTCCCGTTCGAGGCGCGCGAGCGTCGAGCCCATCGGCGTGGCGAGCGAGATCGTGTCGCGGCCGGGCACATGCTCCCAGCGGAAATGCGCGGCCGCGCCCTCGCTGCCGTGCTTCGCCGAAAGCCTGCCGCTCGCGCCGAACGCCGCGTCGGCCGTGTCGACCGCCGGCTCGAACCCCGAGGGCGGCGGCAGGGTCGCGCACGCCGAGAGCGCCAATGCGAGCGCGCATCCGACAGCGGCCAGCCGGGAACGGTTCGGGGCTATCGCGTGAAGCGCTTGACGGTCTCGAGCAGGACCGGGTGGTCGGGCGAGGCCTGCAACTGCGCCGCCCACACCTCCTTCGCGCGATCGTGTTCGCCCTTGATCCACAGCACCTCGCCCAGGTGGGCCGCGATCTCGGCGTCGGGACGGGTCGCGAGCGCGCGGCGCAGGTAGGTCTCGGCCTCGTCGTAGCGCCCGAGCTTGTAGAGCGCCCAGCCCATGCTGTCGAGGATGAACGGGTCGTCGGGCGACAGCTTGAGCGCCTTCTCGATCAGCACCCGCCCTTCCTCGACACGAGGCGTGCGGTCGACGAGCGTGTAGCCCAGCGCGTTCAGCGACTGCGCGTCGTCCGGCTTGAGCTCGATCAGGCGCTTGAGGCGCGCCTCGGCGACGTCGACGCGGTCGATCTTCTCCGCGACCATCGCGCTGTCGTAGAGGAGGTCCGGCGCGTCCGGGTGCTCCTTCAGGCCCTGCTCGAGCAGCGCGAACGCGCCCTGCGGATCGCCGGACTCGCGCAGGAGCGAGGCCTCGGCCTGCCGCACCTGGATGCGCTGCTCGATCGTGACCGCCGGCAGATCCGCGAGCCACTTGCGTCCTTCGTCGACTTTCCCGAGCTTGCCGTACATCGCGGCGACGTGCAGCTTCGCGATCCAGCCGCGGTCGCCCTCGGTGACGAGCTTGTAGCGCTCGAGCGCCACGTCGTAGCGCTTCTGGTCCTCGGCGATCTGCGCGAGGTAGAGCTGCGCGCTGCCGTCGTCGCCGCTCGCGGCGAGCTTGCCGAACTGCGCTTCCGCGGCCGCGTAGTCCTTCATCTGGAAGGACAGGATCGCGACGCCCATCCGGTATTCGCGGACGTCGGGCTCCTCGGCCGCGAGCTGCTCGAAGATGGCGCGGGCCTCCGGCAGGCGCTTCTGGTCGACGTAGAACTGCGCGAGCGCGCCGCGCGCGGGCTTCGAGCGCGGCTCGGACTTCAGGAACTCGGTGAGCCACGCGACCGCCTCGGCGCTGCTGCGCTTGCCGAGGATCTCGCCCTTGAGCAGCGCGGCGCGATCCCAGTCGGGCTTGAGGGCGAGCGCCCGGTCGACGCGCTCGAGCGCCGCGGCGGCCATCTGCGCATTCGCGGGGCCGGTCGCGAACGCGGCGAGCGACACCGCGTAGTGCGCCTCGGGCGACGAGGCGTAGGGCTCCGCGAGATCGCGGATCATCTCGTACACCGCCACCTTGTCGGTCTGGCGGGCGAAGGCGCGGTTCAACTGCAGGAACGCCTCGCCCACGCCGCCGCCCGTCAGCGCCTGCTCGGCGAGGAGCTTCTCGAGGCGGGTCTTGACGTCCTCCTCGTTCGGCGAATCGGGATCGTGCTCGCGCGGTCCCGGCGTTCCCGAGACCAGCGCCTGGAGAATCTGCTTCGGGCGTTCGGCATCGGGGGCGAGGTCGCGCCACAGGCGCGCGGCCTGCTCGGCGGTCGCTCTCTGCCGCGTCGCATACGCGATCTCGGTCGCGCGACGGGCGAGGTTCGCGTCGTTCAGTTCACGCGCGACTTCGAGATACGCCCGCGCCGCCACCGCCGGATCGCCGCGCTGCAACGCGATGTCGCCCAGCAGCAGCCGGTAGAAGAGATCGGCGTTGAGGCCGGTCGGGAGGCCGGCCGAGGGCTGCGCGATCCCGGGCGAGGGAACCTGCGGCGGGGCAGGCGTGGGCGCCTGGCCGGTGGCCGTTGCGGACACGACCAGCGCCGCGGTCAACGCCAGCGCGTGCGCTCGGGAGATCGGGGTGAAACGCTTCATCGGACGGGATTCCTCGGGCCGCGAATCCGCCGGCCGAACGGTCGATGTTAGGGCATGGGACCCGTTAGCGCCATCAACGCTCCCGGTCTCGACGGGTGCGCGCCGCTCCCGTCGTGTACGCTCGCCGCTGCAGGGGCCGTCGTCGCGTTCGTTCGTCATGCGTCCACGCCCGGCTCGAACCTGTTGCAGCCTCGTTCGCACAGACCGGACGTTTCGCCCGGAGGGTCCGGAATGGGCGCCCGAGCGACGAGCCGCACCGGATCGCCGGATCGATCCAATCCCGATGCCTGAACTCCCGGAAGTCGAAACCACCCGCCGCGGCGTCGCCCCTGCCCTCACCGGGCGCCGGGTTCGGGCGGTCCACGTGTACGACCGGCGCCTGCGCTGGCCGGTTCCGCGCGGACTCGAGGATGCGATCCGCGGTCGGATCGTTCTGGCCGTTGATCGCCGAAGCAAGTACTTGCTGTTTCGCATTTCGGTGCCAGACGCCGTGTCATCGCCGGACACCCTGCTCATCCACCTGGGGATGACCGGCTCGCTGCGCCTGCTCCGGGGCCTTCCGCCGCGCGCCGGCCACGACCACGTCGACCTCGAGTTCGACGACGGGACGACGCTGCGCTACCGCGACCCGCGGCGATTCGGCTCGCTGCTCTTCATCCGCGGCGACGCGTCCGGACACCGGCTGCTCGCCGGCCTCGGACCCGAGCCGTTCTCGCAGGCGTTCGATGCCGACAGCCTGTATCGGGCCACCCGCGGACGGCGGGCGGCCATCAAGCTCGCGCTGATGGACAACCGGCTGGTCGTGGGCGTGGGCAACATCTATGCGAACGAGGCGCTGTTTCGCGCCGGCATCCGCCCGACCCGAGCCGCAGGACGGCTTTCGCGCCCGCGGCTCGCCCGCCTCGTCGACGAAATACGGGCGACGCTGGCCGAGGCGATCGACAAGGGGGGCAGCACGCTGCGCGACTACGTCGACACGTCCGGGCGCGCGGGCGAGTTCCAGCTCGACTACGCGGTCTATGGCCGGGAAGGCGAACCCTGCCCGCACTGCGGCACCCCGGTCCGCGCGATCCGGCAGGGGCAGCGGTCCACGTTCTTCTGCCCGGCGTGCCAGCGTTGAGCGCCGGAAACGGTCTTCCCGTGGATGGATGGGCGGTTGGGCCCATGCGGGCACTGCCAGGAGGCACCGGCCGCGGCGGGTGACCGGAATCCGCGCGAGATGCGGCCCGGGACGGGACCGGTTAGCCGACCTCTCACCCGTCACCCCCTCGCCCCGGCGCGACTCTTGCTTGCACCCTGTGTGATACAGTCGCCGGCCGCCCCGCGGTTCGATCGGGGGGCGACCCGGCAGGGGATCCGATGAACCACGCCCGCGAGCTCGCAGCCCGGTTCGAGGCCTACGGCGATTGGCGCCGCCGGCTCTCCTCGGGCGTGTCGGCGCTCCACGAGTGGCTCGCCGACCAGGAGCTCGCCGACGCCCAGGTCGACCTCCGCATCCAGCGGCTGCTCGAGCGCCTGCACCAGGACAAGCTCGTCGTCGCGTTCGTCGCCGAGTTCTCGCGCGGCAAGTCCGAACTCATCAACGCGATCTTCTTCGCCGACTTCGGCCAGCGGCTCCTGCCGTCGGCGGCCGGGCGCACGACGATGTGCCCGACCGAGATCCTCCACGACCCGTCGCGTCCGCCGTCGATCCGGCTCCTGCCGATCGAGACGAGGCTTCGCAACGCGACGGTCACCGAACTCAAGACCTACGCCGACGAGTGGGTGACGCTGCCGCTCGACCTCGCGTCGGCCGAACGGATGGCCGACGCGCTCGTGCGCGTGTCGCAGGTCAAGCGCGTGCCGCTCGCGCTCGCCCGGCGCTACGGCCTCCACGACGAGGATCTCGTCGCGTCGTTCCAGCACAGCGACGAGGGCAGCGTCGACATCCCCTGCTGGCGGCACGCCGTCATCAACTTCCCGCACCCGCTGCTGAAGCAGGGGCTCGTCATCCTCGACACGCCCGGACTCAACGCGATCGGCACCGAGCCCGAGCTCACGCTGTCGCTCCTGCCCTCCGCGCACGCGGTGCTGTTCATCCTCGCGGCCGACGCCGGCGTGACCAAGTCGGACCTCGAGGTGTGGAAGGAGCACCTCGCGGGCGCCGATCCGGCGGTGCAGGCCGGCCGGCTCGTCATCCTCAACAAGATCGACGGGCTGTGGGACGAGCTGAAGACGCCGCAGGACGTCGAGGTCGAGATCGCGCGGCAGGTGCGCATCAGTGCGGAGACGCTCGCCGTCGCGCCCGGACAGGTGTTCCCGGTGTCGGCGCACAAGGCGCTGGTCGCCAAGGTGAACGGCGACGACGCGCTGCTCGCGAAGAGCCGGCTGCCGCGCCTCGAGTCGGCGCTCTCCGACAGCCTGGTCCCGGCGAAGCGCCAGATCGTGGGCGCTACGGCGGTCTCCGAGGTGCGCGCGCTGGTTGCGGCGGTGCGGGCGATCCTCGACGCGCGCGCCGGAGGCATCGCCGAGCAGCTCGCGGAGCTGAAAGCGCTGCGCGGCAAGAACCGCGACGTCGTCGAGCACATGATGCAGCGCGTGCGCGACGAGAAGGCCACGTTCGAGCGCGGCCTCACGCGCTACTCGGCGCTGCGGACGATCTTCGCGCAGCAGACGACCGCGCTCGACGGAATCATCGGTCTGGAGGCACTGCGCGGCAACGCCGCGCGCACGCGGCGCGCGATCGAAGCGAGCCTGTTCACCAAAGGCGTGCGCGGCGCGATGAACGAGTTCTTCGCGCAGATCCGCACCGACCTCGAAGCCGCCGGTCGCAAGACGGCCGAGATCCACGACATGATGGCGGCGATGTACGCGCGTTTCGCGCAGGAGCATGGCCTCGAGCCGTTCGTGCCGCCGCCGTTCTCGATGCTCAAGTACCTGAAGGAGGTCGAGCGGCTCGAGCGCGCCTACCACGAGCACATCAACACGCTGTGGAATATGGCGTCCAAGGCCAAGTTCCCGCTGATGAGGCGCTTCTTCGAAACGGTGGCCTCGCGGGTCAAGCACCTCTACGACGTCGCGAACCGCGACATCGACGCCTGGCTCAAGTCGGTGATGTCGCCGCTCGAATCACAGGTGCGGGAGCACCAGACGCAGCTCAGGCGCCGGCTCGAGAGCATCCGGCGGATCCACCGCGCGAGCGACGAACTCGAGGATCGTGTCGCCGAGCTCGCCGCCGCGGCCGAGGCGCTCGACGCGCAGGCCCGAGCGCTGGACGCGCAGGTCGCCGCGGTCGAGGCGATCGCCGGCGGGCCGGATGAACTGCCGCTCGCGGCGAACGCTGCCTGACCGCTCACCCCCGATCCCACGGTTGACCCACGGTCCGGAATTGCGGACCGCGGGTCAACCGTGGGACAGGGGGCAGGGTCGCGAGCGAGCGATCAGGCGACGCTGCCGGCCTTCGCCTTCATGAGCCCCTGATACTTGAGACGCAGCTCGGCCTTCGTCTCGACCTTTTCCGGATTCACCGGGATGCAGTCGACGGGACAGACCTCGCGGCACTGCGGAACGTCGAAGTGGCCGACGCACTCGGTGCACCGCGACGGATCGATCACGTAGATCTCGGGACCCTGCGAGATCGCGTCGTTCGGGCACTCGGGCTCGCAGACGTCGCAGTTGATGCACTCGTCGGTGATCATCAGCGCCATCGACGCTCCCTCAGCCTCCTCCGGCCTTCGCGCGAAGCCGCGCGGCCACTGCCGGATGGACGAAATCCGACACGTCCCCTCCGAAGCGCGCGATCTCGCGCACGATCGTCGCCGACACGAACATGTACTGCTCGGAGGGTGTGAGGAACAGCGTCTCGACCTCCGGCCACAGCCGGCGGTTCATGCCGGCCATCTGGAACTCGTACTCGAAGTCGGATACGGCGCGCAGGCCGCGGAGCACTGCGCGCGCACCCTGCTCGTGGACGAACTTCATGAGCAGCGTCGAGAAACCGACGACCTCGACGTTGGACGCGCCTGCGAGCACCTCCTTCGCCATCGCGACGCGCTCGTCGAGCGTGAACATCGGCCGCTTGGCTTCTCCTGCCGCCACCGCGACCACCACCCGCCCGAACAGCCGCGACGCGCGGCGCGCGAGATCCTCGTGGCCACGCGTGAACGGGTCGAACGTGCCGGGATAGACGATCGTGAGCATCGCTTCAGGCCTGCGCGAGAAGATGATAATGCACCTGCCCGGCGCGCCCTTGCCGGACCACCGCAAGGCCCTCGGGCGCATCGAGCGGTCGGCCCGCCTCCGCATAGATCGCCCCGCCTTCGGCGAGCCGCGCCGCGCAGGCCGGCAGGAGCCACTCCCAGGGGTCGTCGGTGAAGGGCGGGTCGAGGAAGACCACGTCGAAGCGCCTCGCCTCCCGCGCAAGGAAGGCGCGCGCGTCGGCGCGATGCGTTTCAAGGCCTCCGACGCCGATCGCGCGACCGTTGTCGGCGAGAGCGCGCACCAGCGCCGCATCGCGATCGACCGCAACCGCGAGCGCCGCGCCGCGCGAGAGTGCTTCGAGCGTCATCGCGCCGCTGCC
>JADLBN010000050.1 GCA_020847675.1 Burkholderiales bacterium
ACTCACCCGTTCGCCGCTCGCCGCCAGGGTTGCCCCCGCGCTGCCGCTCGACTTGCATGTGTAAAGCATGCCGCCAGCGTTCAATCTGAGCCAGGATCAAACTCTTCAGTTGATCTTGACAATTACTGCTTCAGTCCAAGACTCACTCGAACGTCGCCCTCCGAAGAGAGCGATCACGAGCCGCCAGCCAGACCCGAAGGCCCAACCAACAGCCCGCACTTAGCGTCGTGTGAGCACCAGCTTGTGAATCCCCACCGCATCAGCCCGAAAGCCAACACCGCAGGCACCAACCGGCACCCACACCTATCGATTGCGAATTGTTAAGGAGCGCGCTCCCGACGCCTGTTTCGGCAGAAAGGAGCAAAGAGGCGCGATTGTAGCACGAAACGCGGCCCGGTCAACAGCCCCACCTCCGGTCCCACGGACGACCCACGGATCATCGGGCCAGCGCGGCCGGGACGACCGCCGATCCCACGGACCGGAGTGTCGGTCCGGCCGGAGAAGCCGTCCGCAGTCGCTACAATTTGGGGCCGTCGAGCACAACGCTTCAGTGGTACCCCCGTGGACCAGTCGAAATCGCCCCCCGAGATCTCCCGTCAGACGCCGCCCGCCGGCGACCGCAGCGACGCGGCGGGCCCGGGCGACGAGCCACGGAACGCCGGAAGCCCCGAGGGCCCTGAAACGGCCGCAGGCGCCGCCGCCGAGAATGCGGCGTCCGCAACCTCGCCTCCGGTCCAGCCGTCCTCCGCCACGATCCCGCCGCCGCACGACGGTACACCTTCCGCGGCGACCCCGCCACCGCGCGACATCACGCGCGCCGCGACGATCGTCGCGTTCGCGGTGGCCCTGCTCGCCGCGCTGGCACTGTACGTCGCGATCAACGGGGCGTCGCTCGGTTCGTCCGGCGCAGCGCGGACCTACGACATCTCGACGATGACGGTGCCGCGCGGAACGGCCACGCGCGACGGCGACGCGCTGGTGGCGAAGGCCCCGGCTGCGGACGTGCTGATCGTCGCCCTCAGGACCGACTTTCGGGCGCGCGAACTCTCCGCGGTCGCGTGGGACGTCTCCGACGTCCCTCCGGGCGCGGACGTCCGGCTGCTGTTCAGCAGCGACTACCGGCCGCGCGCCGCGCAGAACCGCGTGCTCGCCGTCGAAGACGGGCGCGTGCAGCCCATCTCGATGACCGGCGATCCCGACTGGCTCGGCAACATCACCGGACTCGCGCTGGCGGTGCGCGCGCCCGGAGCGACGATCCGCGTTCGCGGCGTCACGGCCAAGCCCAACACCGCGGCGCAGCTCGTGGGCGAGCGCGTGCGCGAGTGGTTCCGCTTCGAGCCCTGGACCGGGACGTCGATCAACGAGATCACCGGCGGCGCGCAGGCGCAGACGCTTCCGCTTCCGCTGGCCGTCGCGTTCGCCACGCTGCTCGCGTTCGGCGCGCTCGTCCTCGTCAGGCGCCTCGCGCCCGCGAGACTTCCCGCGACGCTCGCCACCCTCGCCGCGGGCGTGTTCGTCGTCGGGTGGGCCCTGCTCGATGCGCGTTGGACCGCGAATCTCGCGCGGCAGAACTTGCAGACGCTCGAACGCTACGCCGGCAAGGACGCAGCCGGGCGCGCACTCGCCGCAGAGGACGGCGACCTTTACCGCTTCATCGAGAAGGCGAAGGCCGCGCTGCCTGCCGCTCCGCAGCGCGTGCTCGTGCTCTCGCCGGCCCACTACCACCGCGGACGCGCCGGGTGGCACCTGCTGCCCCATCGGGCGATGTGGCTCCCCGCGATCGACGCCGCGCCGCAGGCCGGCGCGCTGCGTCCGGGCGACTACCTCGTCGTCTGGAACGACGCCCACGCCCGCTTCGACCCGACGGCCGGACGGCTCGCCTTCGACAACGGCGTCATCCTGCAGGCGAAGCCGTTGCTCGTCGAAGGCGCGGGCGCGGTCTACGCGATCCTCTGACCCGCATGGACACGCTCGGGTTGCTGTTCGCACTCCTGCTTCCGTACGCGATCGGCGATGCGCTGCTCGCGGCCTGCGTGCGCGACGGCCGCGCGTGGCGCGAACCCGGCATATTTCCGTGGCTCGCCGGCGCCGCGTGGATCGTCGGGACGTTCCTGCTGACGCTCGTGATGCGCGGCGTCGCGATGGCGGGACTGCCGTTCTCCGTCGCGAGCATCGGCGTGCCGGGGCTTGCGATCGTCGCCGCGGCCGGGCTCCTCGCGTGGCGGCGCAACGGCGAAGGCTGGCGCGACACGATCGGCATCGTCCGCGACGGAGTCGCCGCACGCGACCTCGCGGGCGCCGCGCGCGCCGCCTGGTTCGTGCTCCTCGCCTGGCTCGCGCTTCGCGCCGCGATGCTCCTCGTCGAGGTGGTGGAGCGGCCGATCTATCCGTGGGACGCGTGGTCGGCGTGGGCGACGAAGGCGAAGGTGTATTTCGCGGAACGCACGATCGTGCCGTTCGGCGACGCGGCGCAGTGGATGGCTGCAGCGCCCGGCACGTGGTACGACGCGGCTCCGGGCCAGCCGGCGACGCTGCCGCTCGTTCAGGCGTGGATCGCCACGGCGATGGGGCGCTTCGACGACGCGCGCGTGACGCTGCCGTGGTGGCTCTGGTTCGTCGCGCTGTTGCTCGTGACGTACGGGGAAGCGCGCAGGCGCGGCGTCGGACGCCTGCCGTCGCTCGCGGCTGCGTGGTTCGCCGGATCGCTTCCGCTCATGGGCGCGCAGGTCGCGCTCGCCGGATACGCCGACCTGCCGACGGCCGCGGCGTTCACGCTCGGCGCGCTCGCGGGCGCGAGAGCCGTTCGCACCCGTGCTCCGGTCGACGCGCTCGCCGCGACGCTGGCGCTCGCGGCGGCCGCGTCGATGAAGACTTCAGGTTGGGTGTGGGTCGTCATCGCGCTGCCGGGCCTTGCCGCCGCCGCGCTCGGCCCGGCGTGGACACGCCGCATCGCGATCGCGATTCCCGCGCTTGCCGTCGGCGTCGTCGCGGTCGGCGCGCGGTTCACCGACCTCTCGATCGGGCCGGTGTCGCTCGCGTTCGACCCGGTGTTCGCCGCGCTGGGAACCGACGGCGTGCTGCTCGCGAACTGGCACCTGCTCGCACTCGGCGCGGTCGGAACGATCGTGTTCGCGTGGCGCAGGCTCCTCGACCCGGCCGTCGCGCCGCTCACGCTCGTCGTCGCTACAGGCGCGGCCTGGATCGGACTGCTGGGCGCTTTCCCGTGGCTGCGCAACTGGGGAGCCGACTCGCTGGGCCTCAATCGCGTCGTGCTCGCGCTCGCGCCGGTCGTGTCGATCTGGATGGTCGTCGCGCTGCACGCGGCTCGCACGCCGCAGCGCCAGCCCGCCGTCGAACCGATGGGCGCCTGACCCGTGCTCACGCTGCCGACGGTGACGCTCGTCTGCGCCGACACGCGCAATCACGCGCTGGCTGCGCGCGCGCTCGCGCGCTGCTGCAGGCGCGTCCGCTTCGCCCGCGCGCTGTTCCTGACCGACGCGGTGCCGGCGGGAGTCGTGCTGCCGCCCGAGGTCGAGGTGCGCCCGATCGCGACGCTCTCGTCGCGCGACGACTATTCGAACCTGATGCTGAAGGGGCTTGCAACGCACGTCGAGACCGCGCACGCGCTCGTCGTGCAGTGGGACGGCTACGTGCTCCACCCGGAGTCCTGGACCGACGAGTTCCTCGCGTTCGACTACCTTGGCGCACCCTGGCCCTGGCAGCCGGAGAACCGGCGCGTCGGCAACGGCGGGTTCTCGCTGCGGTCGAAGCGCCTCCTCGAGGCGCTGGCCGATCCCGCGATCGCCGTCGAGGGAAACGAAGACGTCGCGATCGGCGTGACGCATCGGGCGCACCTCGAGACCGCGCACGGCATACGCTACGCGCCGGAAGCGCTCGCCAACCGGTTCTCGTTCGAAGTGTCGTATCCAATCGGCCGTCCGTTCGGCTTCCACGGGCTGTTCAACTTCGCGCGCGTCGAGTCCGCCGACGAGATCGTCGCACTGGCGCCGCGATTCTCCGACGACATCGCGCGTTCGCTGCAGATGTTCTCGCTCATGCGCAACTGCGCGGCCATGAACCAGAGGAGGGCGGCGCACGCGCTGGCGGCACGATTGCTCGACGTCGCGCCGCAGCACTCCGAAGCGCTCCGCATTCGCGACGAGGCCGCGCGCGCGTCCGCCCGCAGACCGGCCGAGGGACGCAACGATCCCTGCCCCTGCGGAAGCGGGAAGCGCTTCAAGGCCTGCCACGGCGCGATCGCCTCCGCCGCGCCCACGATCGCCCCCGCTTCGCCAGGAACGGCGGCCGCCGGCGCCGGCGATCCGGACGCGCTGACGAGTTCCGGCATGGAGGCCCACCGGTCCGGGAAGCTCGACGACGCCGAGCGGGCCTATCGCGCGGCGCTCGCGAGCGCGCCGGATCATCCCCACGCCGGCCACTACCTCGGTGTGATCGAGATGCAGCGCGGCGA
>JADLBN010000051.1 GCA_020847675.1 Burkholderiales bacterium
GCCGTAGCCCCACAGCACGCCGATCGCGCGCGCGCCATTGGCCCGCGCCGCGCGGACGTCGTGGCTGCGGTCGCCGATCATGATCGCGCGCGTCGCGTCCAGGCGCTCGCTCGACGCGAGGTGCGCGAGCAGCACGGCCTTGTCGTCGTGGCGACCCGCGAGGTCGGAGCCGTAGATGCCGTCGAAGTGATCGAGCAGGCCGAACAGCGTGACAATCCGCCGCGCGTAGATCTCCGGTTTCGCCGTGCACAGGAACAGCCGGCGAGACGTGGCGAGCGATGCGAGCGCTTCGGGAATGCCCGCGTAGACGACGTTCTCGCGCCAGCCCAGTTCCGAATAGCGCTCGCGGTAGAGCGCGATCGCTTCCTCGATGGCACCGGACTCGTCGGTGCCGAGCAGTTCCGCGAAGGTCGTCCGCAGCGGCGGTCCGACGAAGCGCCTGAGCTCGACGGCGGGCGGTGGCTCGACGCCGAGGGCTGCGAGCGCGTGGACGATCGAGCGCGCGATGCCGGCGAAGTTGTCGGTCAGCGTGCCGTCGAGGTCGAACAGGAGGACCTCGTCGCGGGCGGCCACCGTTCGGAGGCGCGCCGCGCCGGCCCCGCGAAGGTGCTTGAGGGTTCCGCCGTTCATCGCGACACGCGGATGAGCTTCAGCCGGTAACCGAGAATGGCGCCCTGCGGTCCCGCCTCCCACGAAGCGCAGTAGTCCTGCGGCACCAGCACCGGGAAGATGCCGGAATCCCCGAAACTCGCGAGCTTCACGAGCGGAAGGACGACCGTCGCGCCGTCGCGATAGTGGAAGTTGAAGTCGACCGGTTGGCGCGACTCGAAGCGCCAGTCGACCTTGTCGCCCTGACCGAGCCTGAAGCAGTCCTCGTGCAGCGCGTAGGGCGCGATCACGACCGCGTCGCCGGACCGCACGGCGTCCGGGTCCGGCGTGGCGCAGGACGAGAGGGCGAGCGCAAGCGTCGCGGCCGCCGCGCGGTTCATCTTCGCCGGCTCCTTTCCCGACGCCCGCGGGCCTTCCAGTCCTCGGCGAGCAGCGCGAACCGCAGGTGATCGCGCCAGCGCCCGGCGATCCTGAGATAACGGCGCGAACGGCCCTCGAGGACGAATCCGGCGCGGGTGACCAGCGCGATCGAGCGGCGGTTCCCCGGTTGCACGTTCGCCTCGACGCGGTGAAGCCGCAGCTTGCCGAAGGCGTGATCGAGCGCGCGCGCGAATGCCAAGGCCATGAGTCCGGTGCCTGCGAGCGGGGCGAACGCGTAGTAACCCAGGTACGCGCTCTGGAACGGACCGCGCGCGATGCCGCTCAGGTTGACGACCCCGACGAGCGCGCCGTCGCCGCGCCGGTAGGCGAGGAGCCCGACCTGCGCGGCATCGCGACTCCAGTCGCCGTAGCGTTCCAGGTAGATCCCGAACCGGGCTGGCGTGTCGGGAGCCTGGACCCATGACCCGTGCAGCCTGCGGCTCGCCCGTGCCGCGGCGATGAACGCCGCCGCGTCCGCTGCCGCGGGCGGACGCAGCGCGACGTTCGCGGGACGCTCAGCAGGCATAATCCGCATCTTACCGTCCCGCTCGCCACGTCATGACCGCATGGATCGAGGGCCGCGTCGCCGCGCGCCGCGCATGGACCGACACGCTCTGCTCTCTCGAGGTGGAGGCGCCCGCACTCGACTTCGTCGCCGGCCAGTTCGCTCGCCTCGCGCTTCCCGCGCCGCCCGGCGAGAAGGACCCGATGCTCGGTCGTCCGTACTCGTTCGTGAACCCGCCCGGCGCGCCGCTCCACGAGTTCTACTTCAACGTCGTGCCGGGCGGCCCGCTCACGCCGCGGCTCGCTGCGCTCGGCCCCGGTGACGCGCTGTGGCTCGGCCCGCGCGCCAATGGCTTCCTGAGCATTCCGGAGATCCCCGTGGCCGACGCGCTGTGGCTCATCTCGACCGGCACCGGCCTCGGACCGTTCCTGTCGATCCTGCGCACGCCGGATCCCTGGGAGAAGTTCGGCCGCGTGGTGCTCGTGCACGCGGTGCGCCACGCGAGCGCGCTCAACTACGCCGACGTGATCGCCGGCGTTGCGCGCGAACGCGCGGGGGCCTTCTCGTTCGTGCCCGTGGTGAGCCGCGAGCCGCACCCCGGCGCGCTGACCGGGCGCATTCCGGCGCTGATCGGGGACGGGAGGCTGGAGGCTCGCGCCGGCGTGCCGCTCACCGCGGACAACGCGCACGCGATGCTGTGCGGCAATCCCGCGATGGTCGACGACGTGCAGGCGGCGCTCGCCGGCCGCGGCATGAAACGGCACCGGCGCAAGGAGCCGGGGCACATCACGCTCGAAACCTACTGGTAGGCGCCCGCAGGGCTCGGCGCGGGCCGCGCGCTGCGGGGACCGGGGCATCGGCACGTCCGGGATCCGGCTGCACCGAGGATCGAGCTGACGCCCGTCGGAGGTTGGATCCGCCGGCGCGGAGAGCGGCCGGGGTGCGACTCCTCAATCGGCGAGGCTGCGCGACACGATCTCGCGCACGTCCGGCGACAGCGCGGGCGTCGCGGCGATGCGTTCCAGTTCGACCAGCACGCGGCCGCGACGCGGCTCGGGCAGTCGCTTCCACAGCTCGAAGGCTCCGGCAAGGCGTGCGGCGAGCTGCGGGTTCATCCGGTCGATCGCGAGCACCTGGTCGGCGACGAACGCGTAGCCCGAACCGTCGGCGGCATGGAAGCGCGGGAAGTTGCGGAGCGCGAAGGCGCCGAGCAGCGCGCGCACGCGGTTCGGGTTCTTCGCGTTGTAGCGCGGGTGACGGACCAGTTCGCGCACGCGCGCGAGCGTTCCCGGGCGGCGCGAGAGCGCTTCGAGCGCGAACCACTTGTCGAGCACGAGGGGTTCGTCCTGCCAGCGCTGCTCGAAGCTCCCATAGAGCCGCGCCCTCTCGTCGGATGCCGTGTCGACGAGTGCAGCCAGTGCGCCGATCGTGTCGGTCATGTTGTCGGCGTTCTCGAACTGCTCGACCGCGAACGCGCGACCGGCGGCGTCGCCGCGCTCTCCAAGGTAGCGCAGGCAGAGGTTCGCCAGCCGGCGCTTCGCGGCCTGCTTCGGCGATGGCTGGTAGGTTCCGGTGCGCCTCTGCGCCGAGTAGACGCGCTCGAACCGGTCCGACAGCGTGCACGCGAGCTCGCGGAAGACGAAAGCGCGCGCGTGGTCGACGCCATCGACGTCGATCTCCGGATCGAGCGACGCGACGTACGAGGGATCGGGCGGTGCGAGCGAGAGCGCGATGAGCGCCGGGTCGCTCTCGCGGTCGTCGAGGAGCGCGGCGGCGACGCTCACCAGTGCGTCGGGCAGCACAGGAGGCCGGCCGTCGCGGCGCTGCGCCGCGATGCCGCGGATTGCGTGCGTGAAGATGCGTTGTGCCGCATCCCAGCGGTTGACCGGGTCGCTGTCGTGGGAGGCGAGAAGCTGCAGATCCGCGTCGGTGTACTCGAACTCCACGCGCACCGGCGCCGAGTACCCGCGAGCGAGCGAGGGCACCGGCGGCGACGCAACATCGACGAACGTGAACGTGCGGGAAGGTTCGACGAGGTCCAGCATGAGCGTCGTCGCCGCATCGTCGGATGCACCCTCCCTGTGGAGCGCGAGGTCCCGGCCGTCCGGACCGACGAGTCCGACGGCGAATGGAATGTGGAACGGCAGCTTTTCCGGCTGACCGGGCGTCGGGTCCGTGTGCTGCGCGAGCGTGAGTTCGTAGCGCCGCGTCGCCGCGTCGTAGCGGCCGCTTGCGCGCACCGCCGGCGTTCCCGCCTGAGAGTACCAGCGCCTGAA
The DNA here is from genome assembly GCA_020847675.1 of Burkholderiales bacterium. GTDB lineage: Bacteria > Pseudomonadota > Gammaproteobacteria > Burkholderiales > Casimicrobiaceae > VBCG01. The sequence continues at coordinate 3,811 of JADLBN010000051.1, forward strand.
CTGCGCGAGGTCGACGCCCGAAGCGTCGGCCATCGCCTGCACGAAGTCGTCGCAGGTGACCGCCTGTCCGTCGTGGCGCTCGAAATAGAGGTCCATGCCGCGGCGGAATCGCTCCTGCCCGAGCAGCGCGTGCTGCATCCGGATGACCTCGGCGCCCTTCTCGTAGACGGTCGCCGTGTAGAAGTTGTTGATCTCCTGGTATTCGTCGGGGCGCACCGGATGGGCCATCGGGCCGGCGTCCTCCGGGAGCTGCATGCGGCGCAGGTTTTCGACCGCGCCGATGCGCTCGACCGCGCGCGAGCCCATGTCGCTCGAGAACTCCTGGTCGCGGAAGACGGTGAGGCCTTCCTTGAGCGAGAGCTGGAACCAGTCGCGGCAGGTCACCCGGTTGCCGGTCCAGTTGTGGAAGTACTCGTGGCCGATCACGGCCTCGATCGCGTTGTAGTCGTCGTCGGTCGCGGTCTGCGGGTCGGCGAGCACAAGCTTGCTGTTGAAGATGTTGAGGCCCTTGTTCTCCATCGCGCCCATGTTGAAGTCGTCGGCGCAGAAGATCATGAAGCGGTCGAGGTCGTACTCGCGCCCGAAGCGCTCCTCGTCCCAGCGCATGGCGCGCTTCAGGCTCTCCATCGCCCAGTGGCAGCGCGGGATGTTGGGGGGCGTCGAGTAGATCGACAGATGCACGCGCCGCCCCGACGTCGTCGTGAACGTGTCCTCGAGCGACGCGAGGTCGCCCGCGACGAGCGCGAACAGGTAGCTGGGCTTGGGGAACGGGTCGTGCCAGGTGGCGAAATGGCGGGCTCCGGGCAGCGCGCCGGCCGCAACGAGGTTGCCGTTCGACAGCATCACCGGATACCGGTCGCGGTCGCCGCGGATCGTGACGGTGAACGTCGACAGCACGTCGGGCCGATCCGGGAAGTACGCGATTCGCCGGAAGCCTTCCGCCTCGCACTGGGTGGTGAACACGCCCGACGACACGTACAGGCCTTCGAGCGCCACGTTCTTCTCGGGCGCGATGCGCGAGCGCACGACGACGGTCCCGCTGTCCGGTGCGTCGGGGAGCGTGAGCGAGGTGTCCGAGACGACCGCCTCGACCGCGCCGAGCGCGCGACCGTTCAGTTCGACGCGGACGTTCTCCTGCTGCTCGCCGTCCAGCACCAGCGGCGCCCAGCGGTCGTCGCCCTGCGCCGCGGGGTTGCGGCGGAATGCGAGCGTCGCCTTGACCTCGGTCGCGGCCGGGTCGAGGTCGATCTCGAGCCCGACCCGGTCGACGAGGAACGCGGGAGGCCGGTAGTCGACCCGCCGCTTCGTCTGCGGCCGGGCGTCGGGCGGCAAATTCCCGCTCAACGGACCTCGAGGAGTTCGACGTCGAAGACCAGCACGGCGTTGGGCGGAATGACCCCGCCGGCGCCGCGCGCGCCGTAGGCCATGTCGGCCGGGATGATGAGCGTGCGCTTGCCGCCGACCTTCATGCCCACGACCCCCTGGTCCCAACCGCGGATCACCCGGCCGCCCCCGAGCGGGAAGACGAAAGGCTCCCTCCGGTCCAGCGAACTGTCGAACTTGGTGCCCTTCCCGTCCGGTTTGGACGGGTCGTAAAGCCAGCCCGTGTAGTGGACGGCAACCGGCCGGCCGGCGACGGCTTCTGCTCCAGTTCCTTGTTTCGTATCGATTTTCTTCAGGGTGGTCACGGTGGCATCCATCTTGCTGACATCCTGGGGAGAAGAAGTTGAAGCACTCTGGGCGCCGGCGATCGGAACCTGGGCGGCGAGGGCTGCGGCGGCGGCGAGGACAAGGGCGTGGAACGAAGCGAGTTTCATGGATTCGGATCGAGTGGAATGCGGCACCTCGCCGCCGCGGAACCTTGCTGTTTCCGGAAACGGGGCCGGCGGAAAGACCGCGGGGCCGGCCATTGTATCGGAGCGCGTCGGCCGGCTTCTGGCCGCGGCGGAAGAAATGGTCTATAAATCGAAATTCGCCCAGCAACTGCACGGAACCCGCGACCGCATGAGGTTCGCCGGAGGTGGGCTGCGCGACCTCGGAGACGCTGCCCCCTGATCGATGTTCGAGTTCCTCACTTCGCCGGGCAAGGACACGACCGACCCGCTGGTTTCGGCGAAGACCGTTTCGGTCTGGCTGCGGCAGCTGCCCGCGCTCGACGTGATCGGGCGCCAGCAGCACGTCATGAAGGCCTTCGACGGCATGCGCCTGTCGCGCAAGCCGGTCGATCCCGCGCGCGTGCTGGCTCTGCAGTTCCTCGATTCGGCGCTCGGCGCCGATCGCCGGCAACTGATCAAGCAGTACGTCGAGAACGCCGAAACCAGCCCCAAGCTCGCCGAGCGGCTCTGGCAGGCGGTGCACGAACTCACGCAGGGATTTTCCGCCGCGTACCAGGGCGCGCTCGAGGAGGGGCTCTCGCAGGCCGCCAACTCGCGCTGGAAGCCGCTGATCCCGTTCCTGTTCACGCGTTTCACGCACTACGCGGGCACCGACGCGAAGCTGCGCGTCTACCGCTACGAGCGCTGGATTCCGGCGCGGTGGGCGGATCTCCACCGCACCTTCCTGCGCGCGACCGAACTCGGAGTCGAACGTGCGCCGACTTCGCTCGCCGGCGCGGGCGCGAACGCGACGCACTGGACGCTCGAGCAGGAGTACCTCTACACGCTGCTCGTGCACCAGCTCAACACCGGGAACATGACGCCCGGCGAGATCGACTGGGCGTGCTCGCAGCTTCGCGCGTGGAGCCGCCGCCTTGCGCTGGACGCGGTACCGCGCTCTCCCGAGGGATTCTTCGTCGACATCGCGGGGCGCACCGGCCTGCAGCGGCGCACCGGCAACGACTCCGGCTCGATGCTCCGCTATCTCGACACCTCTCCGCTCGCCGACCAGATCGACCGGGCGGTTGCCGCGCTGCACGGCGCGGAGGCGACCGATCGCGGTCCGGCCGCGCCGATCAACCAGCAGCGCGTCGCGATCCTCGAGAAGGTCCGGCCGGCGGTCGCGCCTTCGGTGCTGAACGACCTGCGCCGCGACCCGCGCATCGCGTGCAAGGTGTCGGCACGGGTCCGCATCGGGCTCGCGCGCATCTGTCGCGAACTCGCCGCGAAGGACGCCGCCGACGCCGCCCACGAGGCCGGCGGCGCCGAGCAGATCGAGGTCTACGCGGTCGCGGACACCCCGCGTGGCAAGCGGCCCGCGCCCGACGAGCACGATTCGCTGGTCGCGAGCCTCGCTTCGTTCTCCGACCCGATGTGGCAGGTCAAGGATCGCAGCGTCGCGGGCCTGCGCATCGCCGCGTCCGGCGGCATCGGCCAGAGCCTCGCACTGGGCGGGCTCGTCGCCGTTCGGCAGAGCGACGTCTCGGATTTCGTGCTCGGCGTCGTGAGGCGGCTCAACAAGGTCAGCAACGAGGAGGTCGAGGCGGGCGTGTCGATCATCGCCGAGCGCTTCGTGCCGGTCACGCTGCATACGCGCCGCGAGCCCCGCGGCGACCTGGGCTTCGTCGTCAACGGCATCGAGGTCGCCACGATCGGCTCGCGCTTCGATGCGCTCTACCTGCCCCCGCCGTCACGTCCGGACAAGCCGCTCGCGGTGAAAACGCTCATCGTGCCGACGTCGGAGTACTCGGAAGGCCGCAGCGTCATCCTGATGACCGGACGGTCGATCTACACGGTCGCGATGCGCGCGCTGGTCGAGCAGCGCGCCGAGTGGAGCTGGACGACGATCCAGATCCTCGAGAAGAAGGCGAGGGTGTAGTCAGGTATCAGGGATCAGAGGATAGGAATCAGAGGTGTCAGCGTCTCCGGTGGCGGCGCA
>JADLBN010000052.1 GCA_020847675.1 Burkholderiales bacterium
ATCGACAAGGCCGACATCGAATTCCCCAACGATCTCCTGCGCGAGCTCGACCGGATGGAGTTCTACGTCTACGAACTCCACCGCACGATCGGGGCGCGCCACCGGCCGCTGGTCGTGATCACGTCGAACAACGAGAAGGAACTGCCCGACGCGTTCCTGCGCCGCTGCTTCTTCCACTACATCCGCTTCCCGGACCGCGAGACGATGACGCGGATCGTCGACGTCCACTTTCCGGGATTGAAGAAGGCGCTCCTCGCCGAGGCGCTCGAGGTGTTCTTCAGCCTGCGCGAGGTGCCGGGGCTGAAGAAGAAGCCGTCCACCTCCGAACTCCTCGACTGGCTGAAGCTCCTGCTCGCCGAGGACATCCCGCCCGAGGCGCTGCACAACGCCGACCGCCGCGCGGTCATTCCGCCGCTGCACGGCGCGCTCCTCAAGAACGAGCAGGACGTGCACCTGTTCGAGCGCGTCGCGTTCATGGCGCGGGCGGGGCGGTAGGCCGGGTCGGACCCGGCACTCGCCGAAGCGCCGATCCACGGTCAGACTCGAGTTTCGCCCTGTTCGGCAATGCAGCGCCGCCGTCCCGAAACCGCACCGGACCCGACGATCGCCTGCCGGTGACCGCGACCCAGAACCCGATGGCGAACCCCGTCCCCAAGCGTTTCATCGAACCGGCCACGCTGAAGGGCCGCCACGCGAGCCTCGAGCCGCTCGACCGCTCGCACGTCGGCGCGCTCACGCAAGCCGCGGAAGACGGCGAGCTCTGGCGGCTCTGGTACACGAGCGTCGCCCAACCTGCGAAGATGGGCGACTACGTCGCGGCCGCGCTCGATATGCGCGAACGCCTGGGTGCGATGCCGTTCGTCGTGCGCGACGCGGCCGGCGCGGTCGTCGGCTGCACGCGCATGTTCAACGTGGACGCCGCGAACCGCCGCCTCGAGATCGGCTACACCTGGTACGCGAAACGGGTCCAGCGCACGCCGGTCAACACCGAGTGCAAGCTCCTCCTGCTCTCGCACGCGTTCGAGACGCTCTCGTGCATCGCGGTCGAGTTCCGCACGCACTGGATGAACTTCGCGAGCCGCGAGGCGATCCTGCGGCTGGGCGCGAAGCAGGACGGCGTGCTGCGCAGCCACCAGCTCGGCGCCGACGGCGCGCGGCGCGACACCGTCGTGTTCAGCATCGTCGACCACGAGTGGCCTGCGGTGAAGCAGCATCTCGTCTGGCAGCTCGAGCGGCCGCGCTGACGCGCCCTCGCGCGACGAACGATGAGCGCAGCCCGGGCCCTGTTCGGACCGATGCGCGTGCCGTTCCTGGCGCTCACGCTGGCGTGCGTCGCGCTCGGCGTGGCGACCGCATGGCACGCAGGGAAGGATGTCGATTGGCGGGTCGCCGCGCTGGCGGCCGGCGCTGCGCTCGCCGCCCACGTCAGCGTCAACGCCTTCAACGAGTATCTCGACTTCCGCAGCGGCCTCGACCTGCGCACCGATCGCACGCCGTTCTCGGGGGGCAGCGGTGCGCTGCCGGCGCATCCCTCGGCCGCGCCGCTTGCGCTCGCTGTCGCGGCCGTGTCGCTCGGGATCGCCGTCGCGACCGGGCTGTGGCTCGCCTCGGTGCGCGGCGCCGTGCTGCTGCCGCTCGGCGTCGCGGGCGTGATCCTCGTTCTCGCGTACACGAGCGTCATCACGCGCCATCCCTTTGCGTGCCTCGTCGCGCCGGGACTGGGGTTCGGTCCGCTGATGGTCGTGGGGACGCACGTCGCGGTCGCCGGTCACTACGACACGACGGCCGGCATCGCGGCGCTGGTGCCGTTCTTCCTCGTGAACGCGCTCCTGCTCCTCAACCAGTTTCCGGACGTCGACGCGGACCGCGCTGCCGGGCGGCGCCACCTTCCGATCGCGTGGGGGAGACCGAGGGCTGCCCGCGCGTTCGCGGTACTGTACGCCGGTGCCTACCTGTCGATCGTCGCCGGCGTGCTCGCCCGCGCGCTGCCGTGGCCGTGCCTCCTGGGGCTCGCCACGCTTCCGCTCGCGATCGGCGCGGCGCGCGATGCGCTGCGCCACGCCGACGATCCGAAGGCGCTGCGGCCGGCGATGGGACGCAACGTGATCGTGAACCTCGCGACTCCGGCGCTCATCGCGCTCGGGTTCGTCATCGCCTGACCTGCCGGCGCGATGCTGGTCGACTTCTTCCTGCACCTCAAGTCGTTCAGGCTGCCGGTCTCCACGCGCGAGTTCCTTACGCTGCTGGAGGCGCTGGAGGCGCGCGTCGTGTCGCTCTCGATCGACGACTTCCACGCGCTCGCCCGGGCGGCGCTGGTGAAGGACGAGCAGCACTTCGACCGCTTCGACCTCGCGTTCGGCAGCTATTTCAAGGGCGTCGACGCGATCTTCGATGTCCGCGCGAAGATCCCCGAGGAGTGGTTGAAGCGCGAGTTCCTGCGCACGCTCTCCGAGGAGGACAAGAAGCTGGTCGAGGCGATGGGCGGCCTCGACAAGTTGATGGAGACACTGCGGCAGCGACTCGCCGAGCAGCGCGAACGGCACGCCGGGGGAAAGAAGTGGATCGGCACCGGCGGGACGAGTCCGTTCGGCGCCTACGGCTACAACCCGGAAGGCATCCGCAT
>JADLBN010000053.1 GCA_020847675.1 Burkholderiales bacterium
CGGCTGCGCGGCCTGGCTTGTCGCGGAAGGCGTGCGCGCGGGCGAAACGATCGGCGTCGCCGTCGCCGGCGAGTACGCGAACCTCGTCACGAGCCTCGCCCTCGTGCACCTCGGCGTAGCGCAGGTCTCGCTGCCGGCGAGGGATCCGCTGCCGTTGCGTGCCGAGCTCGCGCGCCAGACCGCGGTGGCCCGGGTCGTGGCCGACGGCGACGCCGCCGCCCTGCCCGGCTCGACGGTTGCACGGCTCCTCCATCCGCGTGGCGCCGAGCCCGCGGACGTCGCCACGATCGAGCCGCTCGCTCCCGATCCCGACGCACCGGCGTTGTTCGCGACGAGCTCGGGCACCACCGGCCGGCCGAAGCTCTTCGCGCTCTCCCAGCGGCTGATGGCGCTGCGCGCCGACGAACTCGGCGCCTCGCAGCGCTTCGGTCCGGGCCAGCGCATCGTCCTGCCCATGTCCTCGCAGAGCTATCCCGGAAAGACCGTGCGCCTGTACGCGCTCGCGCGCGGAATGGCAACCGTGCTGCACGACGGCGCGTCGTCCGGTCCGGCGATGGTCGACGCCGTGCTGCGCGCCGGCGCGAGCATGCTGCAGCTCACCGTGCTGCAGGCGCGCGGGCTGGTTGCCGATGGCGAAGGCGCGAGGCGCCTCCCGCCGGCGACCGCCGTCTTTCTCGGCGCATCGCGCATGCCCGCCGGCTTGCCGCGCGCCTTCGAAGCGCGCGTCGGCGGGCGGCTGTACAACCGCTATGGCACGTCGGAAGTCGGCATGATCGCAAACGCGTTTCCCCTCGGCGAGGACGACGTGCCCGATTCGGTCGGCCGCATCGTGGCCGGCGCCGAGGTCGAGGTGCTCGATGCGGACGGCCGCGCGCTGCCGCCGGGGCACGCGGGCGAACTGCGCTTTCGCACGCCGTGGATGGTGTCGCGCTACCACGACGACGACGGCGCGACCGCGATGCACTTCCGCGACGGCTGGTTCCATCCACGCGACATCGGCCTCGTCACCACGGACGGGACGCTCCGCTTCCTCGGGCGCCGGGACGACATGATGAGCTTGAACGGCATCAACATCTTCCCGGCCGAGATCGAGCGCGCGCTCGAGTCGCACCCCGGCGTGAAGCACGCGGCGGCGTTTCCGATCGCCTCGGCTGTCCATGGCGAGATCCCCGCTGCCGCGGTCGAACCCCAACCCGGCGCGAACCTCGATCCGCGCGAGCTCGAGCGTCACGCGCGCGCGCGCCTGGGCGAGCGCGCGCCTCGCCGGGTGATCGTCGTCGACGAACTGCCGCGCAACGCGGCGGGCAAGGTCCTCAAGCACGAGCTGGCCGCCGGACTCGCAGGCGAGCGTGGTGACGGCTGAACGCCGTCAATCCTCGCGGTTTCGCATCCAGTCCGCGGTGCCTTCGAAGGCGCCCATCCGCTTCGCGGCGAAGCCCGGCTCGACGCCAGCATCTCCGAGCGCCGCACGCATGCAGGCGAGCCACTGGTCGCGCTCGGACCTGCCGATCGCGTAGGGCAGGTGGCGCGCGCGCAACCGCGGACGGCCAAAGCGCTCGACGTAGCGCTGCGGCCCACCGAGCCAGCCGCACAGATACCACGCCAGTTTGTCGCGCGAACTGTCGAGCGTGGGCGGGTGCAGTGCGCGGATTCCGGCGTAGGCCTCATCGACGTCCATGCGATCGTAGAACGCGTCGACCAGCGCGCGTACAGCGGACTCGCCGCCGAGGATACCGAAGGGACTCGTCGCCGGACCGTCCATGGCGCGGCTACCCGAGCTGCCGGATCACCGCGAGCGGCGGCTGCCGCGCGGTGTTGCGCGTGCCGATCCATCCGGCCAACGCCACCACCACCGTGCCGCCGATGACGCCGTAGCCCCACACCCACGCACTGGGCGAGTAGGGAATCGTGAACACGCGATCGGCCAGCGCCCAGCCGATCGCCGTCGCTCCGCCCGCCGCGAGCACGCCCGCGAGCGCGCCGAGCACGAGGAACTCGGCGACCTGCGCGGCCGAAAGCTGCCTCGACGAGGCGCCGATCGTGCGCAGGATCGCCGCGTCGAACCGGCGCTCGTCCTGCGTGGCCGCGATCGCCGCCTGCAGCACGAGCAGGCCGCCCAGCAGCGTGAACAGGAACACGAACTCGACCGCGCGGGACACCTGGTCCATGATCGACTGGATCTGCCGGATCGTGTCGCCGACGTCGATGGCGAGCACGTTCGGGTACTGCTGAAGCAGTGCGGACACCCACGCGCCGGCCTTCGCGCCTTCCGGCAGGCGTACCGCGCCGATCCACGAGGTCGGCATCCCGTCGAGCGCACCGGGCGGGAACAGCGTGAAGAAGTTCGGACGGAAGCTGTCCCAGTCGACCTTGCGAAGGCTGGTGATGCGGGCGCTCACCGGCGTGCCGGCGATGTCGAAAGTGACCTCGTCGCCGAGTTTCAGCCGGAGATTCCCGGCGATGCCGTCCTCCATCGACAGCCCGGCGTCCGGCTTCGCGTCCGGGCGCCAGAACGCGCCGGCGGTCACGCGGTTGGTCGAAGGCAGCGAGTCGGAGGTCGACAGGTTGAACTCGCGTTCGGCCAGCCGCCGCGAGCGCGGGTCCTCGAACTGGCGCGTGTCGAGCGGAGCGCCGTTCACCTTCACCAGCCGGCCGCGGACCATCGGGTAGAGGTCGACCTCGGGATCGCCGATCGAGCGCATCGCCGCGCGCACGCCGTCGACCTGGTCGGGCAGCACGTTGATGACGAAGTGGTTCGGCGCGTCGGGCGGCAGGCTCGCGCGCCAGTTGCGCATCAGTTCCCCGCGCACCACGGTCAGGAGCAGGAGCGCCATCAGTCCCAGCGCGAGCGCGCCGACCTGCAGGCTCGACGCGAGCGGCCGCCGGCGCAGGTTCGCGAGCCCGAAGCGCCAGGTGACGCCCCGCTGCGGCAGGCGTTTCAGCACCACGATGAGCAGCCACGCGGCGAACGCCGCCACGAGGATCAGGCCCGCGACGCCGGCCACCACGATCGCGCCGGTCCTCACGTCCTGTGCCTGCCACGCGATCAGCACGCCGATCACCGCCGCGCCGAGCGCATAGGCGAGGATCGCCGACGGCCGCGGCCGCGGCAGGTCGCGCCGCAGCACGCGCAGCGGTGGCACGTTGGCGAGCGCGAGCAGCGGCGGCAGCGCGAATCCGAACAGGAGCAGCACGCCGGTCGCGAACGCGGCGAGTCCCGGCGCGGCCGACGGAGGCGGGAGATCGGCCTGCGCGAGCGATGCGAGCACCGAACCGAGGAGCGCCTGCCCGCCGAGCGCGAGCACGACGCCGGCCGCGCTCGCAACGAGCCCCAGCACGGCGAACTGGGTCGCGAACAGCGCCAGTGTCCGCGCCTCGGATGCGCCGAGGCAGCGCAGCATCGCCGCGGTGTCGAGATGGCGGCGCAGGTAGCGCGACGAGGTCAGCGCGACCGCCACGGCGGCGAGGATGACCGCGACGAGAGCCGACAACCCGAGGAACTGTTCGGCCCGGTCGAGTGTCTGCCGGATCTCCGGCTGCACGTCGCGCACGCTCTCGATGCGCTGGCCGGCCTTCAGTTCCGCCGCGACGGCCTGCACGAAGTCCGCGAGCGTCTTCCGGCCGGTGGGCTCGGCGACCATCAGGCGCCAGGTCGCGCGGTTGCCCGGCTGCAGCAGGTTGGTGGCGGCGAGGTCGTCGTGGTTGATCAAGAGCCGCGGACCCGACGACATGATCCCGGTCATGACCTCCGGCTCCTGCCGGATCACCGGGCCGACGACGAGCGTCGCCTCGCCGACCGTGAGCCGGTCGCCCGGCGAGACGCCGAGGCGCTGCGCGAGGCGCTCGTCGGGCCAGGCTTCGCCGCGCGCGGGCGAGCGCGTCGCGCGCACGCCGTCCGGATGAGCGCCGTCCGCGAGCAGGATCGCGCCGCGCAGCGGGTAGCCGTCGCTCACCGCCTTCACGTTCGCGAGCACCGGCGCGGCGTCGCCGCCGGCCTTCTGCACCATGCTGCTGAACCGCAGCGCCGGCATCGACTCGAGGCCGCGCGCGCGCGCCGCCTTGGCGAACGAGTCCGGCAGCGGCCGGTCCGACGAGATCATGGCGTCGGCGCCCAGCAACAGGCCCGCCTGCGACGTCAGCGCCGTCTTCACGCGGTCGGCGAAGAAGGCGACCGTCCCCATGCTGCCGACGGCGAGCACGAGCGCAGCAGCGAGCACCGTGAGTTCGCCCGAGCGCCAGTCACGCGCGAGCATTCGCGACGCCAGCCGGACGAGCTTCGCGGGGGCGAGGCGATCGCGCACGGCGGATCTAGGAGAGCCGCTCGTCGCCGACCAGCCGCCCCGACGACAGCGACAGGCGCCGCGAACAGCGCGAAGCGAGCGCGCTGTCGTGGGTGACCAGCACGAGCGTCGTGCCGTGCTCGTGATTGAGACGGAACATGAGGTCGGCGACTTCGGCGCCGGTCGCGCCGTCGAGGTTGCCCGTCGGCTCGTCCGCCATCAGGAGCTTCGGGTCGCCGGCGAACGCGCGCGCGATCGCGACGCGCTGCTGTTCGCCGCCCGACAACTGCCGCGGATAGTGCGTCGTGCGCCGGCCCAGTCCGACCCGCTCGAGCCAGGTCCGCGCCTTGGACGCGGCGGCACCGTCGCCCGCGAGTTCGAGGGGCAGCATCACGTTCTCGAGCGCGGTGAGCGCGGGCAGGAGCTGGAACGACTGGAACACGAAACCCAGGAGCCGCTGGCGCATCGACGCGCGCGCGTCTTCGTCGAGCCCTGACAGCGCCTGCCCGTCGATCCAGACTTCGCCTTCGCTCGGCCGGTCGAGTCCGGCGAGGAGCCCGAGCAGCGTGGTCTTGCCCGAGCCGGAAGCTCCCACGATCGCCACGGAGGCGCCCGGCTCGATGGCAAACGACACGTCGTCGAGGATCTTGAGCGGCGAGTCGCCGCTCTGCACGGTCCGGGTGAGGCGTTCGGCGCGAACGAGCGGGGCGTCGGTCGGGGTCATCGCCGGGACATGGGGGCGCCCGCGCGCTCCGGCAAGGATGCGCCGACGAAAAGCGGCTCGCGCCGCACGAGGCGTCGATTCTACGTGACGGCGCGCAGGCGACGACTCCCGCAGCGCATCTTCTACAATGCCGGCGATGGGCTCCCCGGATCCGGTGCGCCGTTCGCTCCTCGCCGCCGCCTCCTGCGCGGTCGGCCTCGCGCTCGGCCTCGCGCCGGCATCCGCGGCCGACCCGCCGACGATCCTCGTCGTCGGCGACTCGATCTCGGCCGCCTACGGGCTTCCGCCGGGAACCGGGTGGACCGACCTCCTGCGCCAGCGGCTCAAGGAGCGCGGCTTCGCGCACCGCGTGGTGAACGCGAGCATCAGCGGCGACACGACCGCGGGCGGACGCTCGCGTCTCCCGGCGCTGCTCTCGCGCCACAAGCCGGCGATCGTCGTCATCGAACTCGGCGGCAACGACGGCCTGCGCGGCGGCAGCCTCGCAACGTCGCGGGACAACCTCGTCGCGATGACGACGGCGGCGAAAGCGGCAGGCGCCCGGCCGATGATCGTCGGCATGCGCCTGCCGCCCAACTACGGCCCCGCCTACACGCGCCAGTTCGACGCCATGTTCGCAGACGTCGCCAGGGCCCAGGGCGTGCCGCTCGTGCCGTTCTTCTTCGAGGGCTTCGCCGACGACCGCAGCCTGTTCCAGGCCGACGGCGTCCACCCGACCGAGGCCGCGCAGCCGAAGCTCCTCGACAACCTGTGGCCGACCCTCGAGCGCCTGCTGAAACGCCCGTGAACGCGTACGCGAGAGCATCGCGCGTCATCGGCATCGACGCGCTGGCGGCGCACCCCGACCGCCTCGACGTGCGCAGCCCCGCCGAGTTCGCGGAGGATCACCTTCCGCACGCGATCAGCTGTCCGGTGCTCGACGACGACGAACGCGCGCGGGTGGGCACGCTCTACCACGAGGCGGGCGCGTTCGAGGCCAACAAGGTCGGCGCGGCGATCGTCTCGCGCCGCATCGCCGACGTCGTCGAGACGGTTGCGCGCGACAAGCCGCGCGGCTGGGCGCCGCTCGTGTACTGCTGGCGCGGCGGCAAGCGCTCGGCGTCGCTCGTCCACGTGCTGAACGAGATCGGATTTCCGGCCGTGCAACTGCACGGCGGCTACCGGAACTGGCGCCGCCATGTCGTGGCGCGCCTCGCGGCGCTTCCGGCGGCGTTCGGCTACCGTGTCGTGTGCGGGCTGACCGGCACCGGCAAGAGCCGCCTGCTCGCGGCGCTCGCCGCCGAGGGCGCGAACGTGCTCGACCTCGAGGCGCTCGCGCACCACCGCGGTTCGCTCCTGGGTGACGTCCCGGGCGAGCCGCAGCCTTCGCAGAAGGCGTTCGAGACGGCGATCCACGAAGCGTTCGCCGGTTTCGACCCGCGACGCCCGGTCTGGGTCGAGTCGGAGAGCCGGAGGATCGGCGCGCTGCAACTCCCCGACGCGCTGCTCGCGGCGATGCGAGCCTCTCCCTGCGTTCGCGTCGAACTCGAGACCCGCGACCGCGTGGCGCTGCTCAAGGATGAGTACGCGCACTTCCTCGCCGACGCGGACGCGCTCGTCGATCGTCTGAAACGACTCGAGTCGCTCGTCGGCCATGCGACACTCGACCGCTGGTCGGCGCTCGCGCACGCGGGCGCGTTCGACCGGCTCGTCGCCGACCTGCTCAAGACGCACTACGATCCCACCTATGCGCGCGGGATGGCGCGGAACTACGCCGGGTTCGCCGCGGCGCGGGCGGTGTCGCCAGGCGGCATCGCCGCAACCGACTGGCGCACGCTGGCACGCGAGCTCGTCGCGGCGCCGCCCTGATCGCACCGCACTCCGTCCGCCGAGCCGCCCATGCCCACGCTTCCATTCCGCATCGTCAACGTCTTCGCCGAGTCCGCGCTGGCGGGCAACCCGCTCGCCGTCGTCGAGCAGGCGGACGTTCTCGACGACGCGACGATGCAGGCGCTCGCGCTGCAGTTCAATCTCTCGGAAACGACGTTCGTGTTGCCGTCGCGGACCGCGAGTGCGCGCGTGCGCATCTTCACGCCGACCTTCGAGCTGCCGTTCGCGGGTCATCCAACGCTCGGCACGGCGCATGTCGTGCGCGAACTCGCCGGCGCTGGCGACCGCGTGACGCTCGAGATGAAAGCCGGCGTGATTCCGGTCGAGGCCGAGGGCGACGTGTGGACTCTGCGGGCGAACCCGCCCAGGCACCGCACACCGGACGCCGCACCGGAGGTGCTCGCGTCGATGTTGGGCTTGCGGCTCCCGGACCTGGGCGCGGCACCGCTGTGGGTGGACACCGGCACCGAGCAGCTCGTGATTCCGCTGGCGTCTTTCGACGCCGTGCGGCGCGCGGCGCCGCAGGCGGGCGCCATGCTGCAGCACGCCGCGACCGGATCGCGCGCGATGGCCTACGTGTTCGCGCGCGAAGGCGACCGAGTGCTCGCCCGCTTCTTCTTTCCGAAGCACGGCGCGATCCTCGAGGACCCCGGCACCGGATCGGCCTGCGCGAACCTCGGCGGCTGGCTCGTCGCCACCGGCGCGGCGCTGCCGCAGTCCCTGACGATCGATCAGGGGGAAGCGGTCGGCCGGCCATGCCGGCTCGGGCTCGCGGTCTCCGCGGACGGGCGCATCCGCGTGTCGGGGCGCGTGGTCGAGTTCGCGCGCGGGACGCTGCGCTGCTGACGGCGGCGAGACGAACCGTTACACCCGGTTACCGATTCGTCGCGCCGGCGATGGCAGCATGGCCTCCTGCGACCCGGATCGCCGTCAACAGGACCTTCGACTCGACCGTTGAAGCCGGGAACTACCGGCGTTCCCGGCGGCCTCTCCCGACCATGACGAGCAGGATCATCGCGTTCCTCGCCCTCGCCCTCGCGGCGCTGGCGTTGCCGTCAGCGGGCATGGCCGGCCCGCCGATCGGCGAGGACGGCGCGCGCCACCTGCTCGCCCGCACCGGTTTCGGACCGACCGAGGCCGGCATCCGGGTGTATGCGCCGCTCGACCGCGACGCGGCGATCGCCAGGCTGCTCGCGGGCGCGCGCACGACGCCGGTCACGCGGCCCCCTACCGACCTGGAGAGCGAGGCGCCGATCGCGCGCCGGCCCGATCGGGAGAACCCCGAGGCGCGCAAGGCCTTCGTCCGCGAGCAGGTGCGCGAAGGCATCGAACTGCGCGGCTGGTGGATGGGCGAGATGCTCGCGACCGACTCGCCGATCACCGAGCGCATGACGCTGTTCTGGCACAACCACTTCGTGTCGAGCCAGCAGAAGGTTCGCGTCGCGCGCCTCATGTACCGGCAGAACGCGACCTTCCGCGCCAACGCGCTCGGCAGCTTCGCCACGTTGCTGCACGCGGCCTCGAAGGATGCGGCGATGCTGGTCTACCTCGACGGCGTGCGCAACCGGCGCGGCGCGCCGAACGAGAACTTCGCCCGCGAGGTGATGGAGCTCTTCACGCTCGGCGAAGGGCACTACTCCGAGCGCGACGTCAAGGAAGCGGCGCGCGCGTTTTCCGGCTGGAGCCTCGACCGCGAGAGCGGCCGGTTCGTGTTCCGGCGCGCGCTCCACGACGCGGGCGAGAAGACGGTGTTCGGTCGCACCGGCCGCTTCGACGGCGACCAGGTCCTCGACCTCCTGCTCGAGCGCCCCGAGACGGCCGAGTTCGTCGTCGCGAAACTCTGGCGCGAGTTCGTGTCCCCGGACCCCGATGCGCGCGAGGTGCGGCGCATCGCCGCCGACTTCCGCCGCTCGGGCTACCGCATCAAGGTGGCGCTGTCCGGGCTGCTGTCGACCGATGCGTTCTGGTCCCCCGCGAACCGCGGCGTGCTGGTGAAGAGTCCGGTCGACCTCGTCGTCGGAACGCTGGTCACGCTGGAGGTCCCTCCCGCCGACGCGACCCCGTTCGCGCTCGCGGTCGCCGGCATGGGCCAGAACCTGTTCTCCCCGCCGAACGTGAAGGGCTGGCGCGGCGGCGAGGCGTGGATCGACACCAGCACGCTGCTCGCGCGGAAGCAGTTCGTCGAGGCGATCTCGCGCTACGAGGAGTCGCGGCCCGGCATGCGCCAGGTGGCGATGGCGGGCGACACGATGGCCAGGCGACCTGCCCGCGCGGCGAGCGCGGCCGAGAGCGTTCCTCCGGCCGCGGACGACGAGGACGGGAAGGCCCGCACCCGGCGCGTCGCGCGCGCCCTCGATCGCGCGTTCCGCGAACTCGGCTTCTCGGCGACGCGCTGGGTCGCCTCGCTCCCCGGCGACACGCCCGCGGAGAGACGAAGCGCTGCGGTGGCGATCCTCCTTCCGGTTCCCCCGGCCGGCAGCGGCGCCGAAGTGCCGTCCGGCGCCGACATCCCGACCTTCGTTCGCGCCGTGATGCTCGATCCGGCCTTCCAGCTCCGATGAGATCCGCGATGAACCCTCCGACGAACCGTCGGCGCTTCCTCGCCGGCGGCGCCTCCGCGCTGGCCTTCGGTGCGCTCGGCCGTCATGCGAGCGTCGCCTTCGCGGCCGCTCCCGCTGCCGCCGCCGCGTCGCGCTACGCGAATCTCCTGGTCCTGATCGAGTTCAAGGGCGGCAACGACGGGCTCAACACGCTCGTGCCGATCGGCGACCCGGCCTACGAGCGCCTGCGCCCGAAGCTCGCGATCCGGCGCGACGAGGCAATCCTCCTCGCCGACCGCGCCGCGCTGCACCCCGCGCTCGCGCCGCTCAAACCGATGTGGGATCGCAGGGAGATCGCGATCCTGCAGGGCGTCGGCTATCCGGAACCCAACCTCTCGCATTTCCGCTCGATCGAGATCTGGGAGACCGCCTCGCGCAGCGACCAGACGCTGGCGGATGGCTGGCTCGCGCGTGCCTTCGCGAAGGTCCCGGTGCCGGCCTCGTTCGCGGCCGATGGCGTCGTGATCGGCGGCAACGACCTCGGCCCGCTTGCCGGGGGCGGAACGCGCACCGTCGCGCTCGCCAACCCGGAGCAGTTCCTGCGCCGCGCGAAGCTCGCCGCGCCGCAGGGCGCCGCGCGCAACGCCGCGCTCGCGCACATCCTGAAGACCGAGGCCGACATCGTGCAGGCGGCGTCGCATCTCGACGGCAACCACGCCTACGCCACCGCGTTTCCGGCGTCCCCGTTCGGCAACGCCGTGAAGACGGCCGCGAGGGTGATCGCGAACGACGCCGGCGTCGCGGTCGTCCACCTGTCGCTCGGCAGCTTCGACACGCACGCGGGGCAGGCCGCGAGGCAGGCCCGGCTGCTCGGCGAACTCGCCGACGGCCTGGTCGCGCTCGAGTCCGCGATGCGCGAGATCGGTCGCTGGGACCGTACGCTGGTCGTGAGCTACGCGGAGTTCGGCCGGCGGCCGAAGGAGAACTTGTCTCAGGGTACCGACCACGGAACCGCGAACGTGCATTTCGCGCTCGGCGGACGGGTCGCCGGAGGATTCTACGGCGCAGCACCGCAACTCGACCGTGTGGGCGACGGCAACCCGCCCTGCGCGATCGACTTCAGGCAGGTCTACGCCACGGTGCTCGACCGCTGGTGGGGGACCGACTCGCGCAGCGTGCTGGGCGGTCGTTTCGAGGCGGTACCGTTCGTCACGGCGCCAGCCTGAGCGCCGGTGTGCGACACCCGCCCGCCGCTCCGCGGGCCGGTGCCGCGGAGAGATCGCGGCGACCGACAGGCTTCGGATTCACCCGGGTGCCCCGAACCAGGTGGTCCCACCCTGCGGCACCGCCGCCCGCGCGCAACGTTCACGCCTTGGCGTTCGCGTCCCACGCGGCGAGGAACGCCTTCCAGTGCGCGGCGCCGGTCGCGGCGATCTTCTCGCGTGCAAGCGAGATCTCGGCCGCGTACTCTCCGGCCGTGAGTTCGCCGCGCATCAGCCGGAAGCGCTGGTAGACGAGGAAGGTGTTGAGGACGTCGGTCTCGCAGTAGCTTCGCACGTCGTCGATCCCCCCGGCCGCGATCGCCGCCGCGACCGCGCTCCCGTCCATGCCGAGCTTGCCGGGAAATCCGCACAGCTTCGCCATCGCGTCGAGCGGCGCGTTCGCGCGCGGCTGGAACTGAGCGAGGACGTCCATCAGGTCGATGTGCCGCGTGTGATAGCGCGACAGGTAGTTGTTCCACTTGAACTCGCGGTCGTTGTCCCCCCAGTCCCAGTAGCGCGGCGCGGCGACCCCGTGAATCAGCGCGCGGTGGTGGAGCACCGGGAGGTCGAAGCCGCCGCCGTTCCAGCTCACGAGCTGCGGAGTGAACTTGTCGATGCCGTCGAAGAAACGCCGGATCAGGTCCGCCTCGGACTCGTCGCGCTCGCCGACCGACCAGACCTTGAGGTCGTCCCCGCGCCGGAGCGCGCAGGCGATCGCCACGACGCGGTGCAGGTAATGAGGCGGGAAGTCGCTGCCGGTCTGCGCCCTGCGCGACTGCGCGTAGCCCTCGGCGACGTCCGCGTCGGAGAGTTCCGCCGGCAGGTTGCCCACCCGGCGGATGCCGTCGACGTCCGGCACGGTCTCGAGGTCGAAGACGAGGATCGGCGTCATCGGGGAAGGCTCGCGCGGGTCAGGCGAACACGCCGGTGGACAGGTAGCGGTCGCCCCGGTCGCAGACGATGAACACGATCGTCGCGCCTTCGACTTCGCGCGAGATCCGCAGCGCCACCGCACAGGCGCCACCCGAACTCACGCCGCCGAAGATGCCCTCCTCGCGCGCGAGCCTGCGCATCGTCGTCTCCGCCTCCTGCTGCGTGACCGGCTCGGTGCGATCGACGCGCTTCGCTTCGAAGATCTTCGGCAGGTAGGCCTGCGGCCACTTGCGGATGCCGGGGATGGACGCGCCCTCCGCGGGCTGCGCGCCCACGACCACGACCGAAGGGTTCCGCTCCTTCAAGTAGCGGGAGACACCCATGATCGTCCCGGTGGTACCCATCGCGGAGACGAAATGCGTGATGCGCCCGCCGGTGCCGCGCCACAGCTCCGGGCCGGTGCCGCGGTAGTGCGCGAGCGGGTTGTCCGGGTTCGCGAACTGGTCGAGAATCGCGCCCCGGCCCTCCGCGCGCATGCTCTCCGCGAGGTCGCGCGCGCCCTCCATGCCCTGTTCCCTGGTCACGAGGACCAGTTCCGCGCCGTAGGCGGTCATCGCCTGCCGGCGCTCGGCCGAGAGGTTGTCCGGCATGACGAGGATCATGCGGTAGCCGCGCGCCGCCGCGACCATCGCGAGCGCGATGCCGGTGTTGCCGGACGTCGCCTCGATCAGCGTGTCACCGGCACGGATGGCGCCGCGCTTCTCGGCCTCGACGATCATCGACAGCGCGGGCCGGTCCTTCACCGAGCCGGCGGGATTGCTCCCTTCCAGCTTTGCGAGCACCGTGTTCGACGTCCCGCCCGGCATCCGCGCGAGACGCACGAGCGGGGTGTTGCCGATCGCCGATTCGAGGCTGGTGGTCATGCTCTGGTGCGGGAAGGAGCGCGAGCGCCGAGTCTAGCATCGCGTCGCGCGGCCCCTTCCGCCGCGGACCCGGCTAGGGAAGCTCTGCGAATGTGGGCGCGGGCGCGACGCGAATGCCGGAGATGATCACGAGGCGCCGACCGCAGGGTGTGGCAGGCACCACACCCAAGGTCGGCAACAATGTGAGCGCTCCGGCATTCACGTCCCTTCGGGTTGGCCCGATATCGGGCGCCAGCGTCGCCCGGCGTCTTG
Organism: Burkholderiales bacterium; assembly: GCA_020847675.1. GTDB lineage: Bacteria > Pseudomonadota > Gammaproteobacteria > Burkholderiales > Casimicrobiaceae > VBCG01. The sequence goes on from JADLBN010000053.1 coordinate 12,724, forward strand.
CCGGTATTCCCGATACCGGCTGCGCCGCCGGTCTCGC
>JADLBN010000054.1 GCA_020847675.1 Burkholderiales bacterium
GCGAGACCGGCGGCGCAGCCGGTATCGGGAATACCGGCAAGACGCCGGGCGACGCTGGCGCCCGATATCGGGCCAACCCGAAGGGACGTGAATGCCGGAGCGCTCACATTGTTGCCGACCTTGGGTGGGGTGCCTGCCACACCCTGCGGTCGGCGCCTCGTGATCATCTCCGGCATTCGCGTCGCGCCCGCGCCCACTTTCGCAGAGCTTCCCTAGGTCGGCGGGTCGCGGACGGTTAGAATCGAAGGTCTGTATCGGCGGCGTCGGCGAATGCCTTCCCGACCCGTACGCGGATCGCCGCGAACTGCAACCCGCCTACCCGGCGGACATCGGCTCCGGCGCATCGGCCTTCCGTCGCGGCCGTCGTGGCTGCGGATTCTCCCGCACCGTGGGTCGGTCGCGGCGGACGGCCTCTCTCACGAGGAGTTGCGCGCATGACCACGCTCACCCACCCAGGGCTCCGGTCCGGCCAATCTGACCTTTCCGTCGCCGCCCCCGAGGCCGCGCGAACCGCCGCCGACTACGTCCGCCTCGAGCGGGCATACGGCGCGCGCAATTACGACCCGCTGCCGGCGGTGCTGAGCCGCGGCGAGGGGTCGTGGGTCACCGACGTCGAGGGCCGGCGCTACCTCGACCTGATGAGCGCGTACTCGGCGGTGAGTTTCGGCCACGCGCACCCGAAGATCGTCGCCGCCTTCACCGAGCAGGCGCACCGGCTCGCGGTCACCTCGCGCGCGTATTACAACGACCGCCTGCCGCTGCTGCTCGAGAGACTCACCGCGATCACGGGACTGGACCGCGCGCTTCCGGTCAACACCGGCCTCGAAGCGGTCGAGACCGCGATCAAGGCCGCGCGCAAGTGGGCGCACAAGGTGAAGGGCGTGGCCGAGGGCCGCGCGGAGATCATCGCCTGCCGCGGCAATTTCCATGGACGGTCTATCACCATCACCGGCCTGTCGACCGAGGCGCAGTACCGCGACGGCTTCGGTCCGTACCCGCCGGGCCTGAAGACGATTCCGTTCGACGACCCGGCGGCGCTGGAAGCCGCGATCGGCCCCGACACCGCGGCCTTCCTGGTCGAGCCGGTGCAGGGCGAGGCGGGGATCGTCGTGCCGCGCGACGGCTACCTCGCGCGCTGCCGGGAGATCTGCGCCCGCCGCCGCGTGCTCCTGATCTGCGACGAGGTGCAGACCGGGCTGGGACGCACCGGCCATCTGTTCGGCTGGCAGCACGATGGCGCGAAGCCCGACGGCGTGATCCTCGGCAAGGCGCTGGGCGGCGGCATGATGCCGGTCTCGGCCTTCGTCGCGACCGACGACGTGATGCAGGTGTTCCATCCCGGCGACCACGGCAGCACCTTCGGCGGCAATCCGCTCGGCGCCGCCGTGGCGCTCGCCGCACTCGAAGTCCTGGAGGACGAACGCCTGGTCTCACGGTCGCGCGAACTGGGGGCGTGGCTCCTCGACCAGTTGAGGGCGCTCGACAGTACGTTGGTCGTCGATGTGCGCGGACGGGGTCTGTTCCTGGGGATCGAAGTCGATCCGAAGCGGGTGACCGCGCGTCAGGTAGTCGACAGACTGCTCGCTCGCGGCATCCTGTCGAAGGACACCCACGGCACGGTGATCCGCATCGCTCCGCCGCTCAATGTGCCGCGCGAAGCCTTGTCCTGGGCCGTCGGGGAGATTCGCGACGTGCTGCGGGAAGCCGAGACCGGCCGGTAAGCTGCCGCCGGAGCCCTTGTCCGGCGAGGCATCGCGGGTAAACTCCCGCCTGTTGTCGCCGGAGGTCGTGGATCCCGGAAGCCCGGAAGAGGCGTCCGCTCGCCGGGGCAGGCCGGCGGCCTGTCGCCGCGGAACCGGGAGACGGGGATCCGCCGACTGGTTTGTAGCTGACAGATCACTGGAGCGGCACGATCCCTGCTTGGCCCACCGCCATGGCTACCCAACGCTACGACAAGACCCCCAAGGGGCACGACGAGATCACCCAGGGGCGCAAGAACCTCAAGGGGAAACTGCGGACCGTGCTCTTCCTGGTGGACGCCGGCAAGGACGTCGCGTCCATCCAGCAGCAGATCACGCTGATCGGTGCGCCGCCCGACGCCATCGCCCAGCTCGCGACCGCGGGCTACATCGCTCCGATCGGCGGCCCGCTCACGCCCACCAACGACTCGGTGGCGGTGAACGGCAGCAGCGATCCGGTGGCGAGCTTCCGCGTCGCGAAGGCGTTCATGAACGAGACCATCGTCGACGCGCGCGGCATCCGGTCCTTCGGCTTCACGCTGAAACTCGAGCGCTGCTCGACCCTGGCCGACCTCGCGGCGCTCATGCCCGAATACACCGAGGGACTCCTGAAGTCGCTCGACCGCGAGGTCGTGCGGGCGATGGTCGACCGCGCGCGCGAACTCGTCGCCCGCTGAGCGCAAGCCGCGTCGCGACGCACGGCGGCGCGGGCACCGTAGAAAGCAACCTCGCCCGCCCGCGCCAGAAAGAGGCGCGGCCCGAGCTTCGCCGGCGGTTCCCGCCGGCAGGCATCGCGTCCGACACGCTCGTCATTCGGGTCGTCCCGGCGACATCGCCGCTGCCGCCGTCCAAGCCCGCGGCACGATCGCCCCGACCGGGAAGACCCGCGATGACTGCACCGGGACCCGGCTCCTCCAGGTTGGTTGTCAATCGCCGTTCCATCCCGTAGAGTTCGCCGATCCAGGGGTTAGCCCTTGCTCGTTTCCCCCGGCCCGACATCCAACCTACGGCATCCCTGCCGACGCTTGGACCACGATGCTCCTGTTCGTCTCGTCGGTGAAGCTGGTCGCGGAGATCGCGCTCCTGGCGCTGCTCGGCCAGTGGGTGCTGGGCCTCCTGGCCGGGCGCAAGCGCGACAGCAACGTCTTCTACCAGTTGTTCCAGGTGCTGACCGGACCCTTCGTTCGTGGTGCGCGCCTGATCACGCCGCGCGTCGTGCTCGACCGCCACGTTCCGGCCGTCGCGTTCCTCCTGCTGGCGTTCACGTGGGTGGTCGCCACCGGTTACCGCATCCAGATGTGCCTGCAGATCGGCGTGGAGCAGTGCCGGTGAACGGTTCCCGCCTCGACTATCGCCTGCTCAAGCTGCAGGCCATCGCCTGGCTGGTGCTGGGCGCGCGCGAGCGCGCCGGCGCCGTGTTCGACCGGATGCTGGCCGCCTGGCCGCAGGACGCCTACGCGCTCGCGAGCCGGGCCCACCTGCGTGCGCAGGCCGGCGACCACGCGGGCGCGATCGAAGACGCCCGGTCGCTCGTCGGCGCGCACCCGCAGCGCAGCGCCGCCGACTGGTTCAACCTCGCCTTCCTGCTCGAACACGCGGGGCGCCTCGAGGAATCCGAAGCCGCGTTCCGCCGCGCCGTGGCCATCGACCCCAAGCTCGACCGCGCCTGGTACGGGCTGGGCCTGGTCCTCATCCGTCAGCAGCGCTTGGCCGAGGCCGTCGCGGCGCTCAAGCGCAACACCGAACTCCAGCCGATGAGCCCCTACGGCTGGTACCAGCTCGCGCGCGTGCAGATCGATCGCCACGAGCCGGAGGAGGCGCGCAAGATCATCCGCCACCTGAAGGGCTTCGAGCCCAAGGTGGCGGCCCAGCTCGAGCGCGAGACGGGCCTCGCGGCCTAGACAATCGACCTCGGGGATAGAGGCGAAAAAAGGGAGGAGACCGATGGAGTTGACCGAGACCCACCGCGATTACTGGCGCAAGAACCTGAGGCTCACCGCGATCCTGCTCGCCATCTGGTTCGTGGTGACCTTCGTGATCGGGTACTACGCGCGCGACCTGAACTTCACTTTCTTCGGCTGGCCGTTCAGCTTCTGGGTCGGGGCCCAGGGCGCGCTGGTCATCTACTGCTTGATCATCTGGTACTACGCCCGCGCGATGAACAAGCTCGACGAAGAACACGGCGTTGCGGAGGGGGACTGACATGGCCGGCATGTTCGAAGCAAGCGCAGGAGGCGGCAAGATCTCCGCCGCGGAGAAGGGCGCGTTCCAGAAGCAGCTGAACAAGGTGTACGGCTGGTACACCGGCGGCTTCCTCGCCTTCATCATCGTGCTGGCGATCCTCGAGCAGTTCGGGTTGCCGCGGAACTACATCGGCTTCATCTTCCTGATCGCCACGGTCCTGCTGTACGCCGGCATCGGCATCATGAGCCGGACCAGCGACGCGACCGAGTACTACGTCGCCGGCCGGCGCGTGCCCGCCGTCTACAACGGCATGGCCACGGGCGCCGACTGGATGAGCGCGGCGTCGGTCATCGGCATGGCCGGCACGCTGTATCTCACCGGCTATGGCGGCCTGGCGTTCATCATGGGCTGGACCGGCGGCTACTGCCTGGTGGCGCTCTTCCTCGCGCCGTACCTGCGCAAGTTCGGGGCGTTCACGATTCCCGACTTCCTCGGCGCGCGCTACGAAGGCCACATCCCGCGCTTCATCGGCATCCTCGCGGCGATCCTGTGCTCGTTCACCTACGTGGTGGCGCAGATCTACGGCGTGGGGATCATCACCGCGCGGTTGTCGGGCCTCGCCTTCGAGATCGGCATCTTCGTCGGCCTCGGCGGCATCCTGGTGTGCAGCTTCCTGGGCGGGATGCGCGCGGTCACGTGGACGCAGGTGGCCCAGTACATCATCCTCATCATCGCGTACCTGGTGCCGGTGGTGTGGCTGAGCGTCAAGCAGACCAGCGTGCCGGTGCCGCAGGTGATCTACGGCTTCCAGTTGCAGAAGGTCACCGAGCGCGAGAAGCAGCTCCTGGCCGATCCCAAGGAGAAGGAGGTCATCGCGGCGTTCAAGGCCCGCGCCGACGCGGCGGACGCCAGGCTCAAGGCGCTGCCCGCCGATGCCCCCGCCGCGGAGCGCGCCAAGCTCACGGCCGAGCGCAACGCCGACAACGCGCGCGCCCGACCGCTGGCCGGCATGCCGCCGCACGCGCAGATCTTCGCCGGCGACCCCAACGGCGACGCCGCGGCGCAGAAGACCTTCAACGAATCGCGGCGCAACTTCCTGGCGTTGATCTTCTGCCTGATGGTGGGCACGGCCGCGTTGCCGCACATCCTGACGCGCTACTACACCGTGCCGTCGGTGAAGGACGCGCGCCGGTCGGTGGCCTGGTCGCTGTTCTTCATCTTCCTGCTCTACTTCACCGCGCCGGCGCTCGCGGTGCTGGTGAAGTTCGAGATGTTCAACCTCGTGGTCGGCACACCGTTCGACCGATTGCCCGAATGGATGGCGGCATGGGCAGCGGTCGATCCATCGCTGCTGTCGGTGACCGACATCAACAAGGACGGGATCCTGCAGCTCGGCGAGATCAAGATCGGGGGCGACATCATCGTGCTCGCCACGCCCGCCATCGGCGGGCTGCCGTTCGTGATTTCGGGCATGGTCGCCGCGGGTGGTCTGGCGGCGGCGCTGTCCACCGCCGACGGGCTGCTGCTCACGATCGCCAACGCGCTGTCGCACGATCTCTACTACAAGATGATCGACCCGAACGCGCCCACCGCGCGCCGCGTGATGATCTCGAAGATCCTGCTGCTGGTCGTGGCGATGGCGGCCGCGTACGTGGCGTCGCAGAAACCGGCGGACATCCTGTTCCTGGTCTCGGCGGCGTTCTCGTTCGCGGCGGCGGCGTTCTTCCCCGCGCTGGTGCTCGGCATCTTCTGGAAGCGCGCCAACCGCTGGGGCGCGACGCTCGGCATGATCGCGGGCCTCGGCATCACGTTCTACTACATGGCGACGACCCAGGCTTGGCTGCGCGGCATATTCGGCGTGACCTCGCCGGTGGCCGACAACATCTGGTGGGGCATCCAGCCGATCTCGGCCGGCCTGTTCGGCGTGCCGCTGGGCTTCGCGGTGATCATCATCGTGAGCCTGCTGACGCCGGCGCCCAGGAAGGAGACGCAGGAACTCGTGGAGCACGTGCGCTACCCCGAGCTCAAGCTCGCGCCGGCCAGGTAGGACGGGCATGGCAAAGCGAGGGCGCCACGCGAGTGGCGCCCTTTTTTTTCCGGAGGAGCGCTGGACGGGCCGAACCGTTCACGGGCAGGTTCGCCGGCGGGGCCGACGGCGGATCGAGCGCCGTGGAGGATGCGCTCGACGAGGCGGCCTTCCATCGACGAACGCCACGGGACCCCGGTCGGGGCGGACCGTGAAGAGCCTGTCATTCGCCCGACGATGAGCCCCACGCCCTCGCCGCGGCTCATGGACCAGCTCGAAGGCGAGCTCGCGCGCCACGTGCCCTTCGACCGCATGGCGGGCGAGCACCGGCGCGCCTTCGTCGAAGGGTCCGAGCAGGTCTATTTCGCGCCCGACGAGACCGTGATCGAGTCTGCGGAGGGCGTGCCTTCGCGGGTGTTCTTCGTGCGCTCGGGGAGCATCGTCGGCGAACGCGGCTACGGCGGCGAACCCTTCGCGATCGAAGCCGGCGAGTTGTTTCCGCTGGGTGCGGCGCTGGGCGAGCGCGCCGTCTCCGGGCGCTACCGTGCGCGCGTGGACAGCTTCTGCCTCGCGATCTCCGTGCAGCGGCTGCGCGAACTGGCGCGCGCGAGCCCGCCGCTCCTCGAATTCCTGCAGCGCCGCGTGCTCAAGCTGCTGGAGCTGTCGCTGCGGGCGATGTCCGAGCGCTTCGCCGGGCTCGCGCTGGCCGAGCAGTCGCTGGAGACGCCGCTCGGGAATTTCGTCGGGCGCGAGCCGGTGGCGGTGCCTCCTGGCACTCCGCTCCGCGGCGCGCTGCGCGCGATGCACGAGCGCAAGGTGGGGTCGGTGCTGGTCACCGACGCCCGCGGCGCGGCGATCGGCATCCTCACGCGCCACGACGTCCTCGATCGCGTGGTGCTCGCCGAACGCGCGCTCGATTCCCCGATCGACGACGCGATGTCGAGCCCCGTGCATACGCTCGGCGTGGACGCGCGCGCGCACGACGCGGCGCTCCTGATGTCGCGCGAGCACGTTCGCCACGTGCCGATCGTCGATGCCTCCGGGTCGGGCCGGGTGGTGGGCGTAGTTTCCGAACGCGACCTGTTCGCGCTGCAGCGGCGCAGCCTGGTGCAGATCGGCGTCGCGATCGACGGCGCCGCGAGCGCGCAGGCGCTGGAAGTCGCGGCCCGGGACATCCGCCGCTTCGCCCGCCAGCTCCTGGCGCAGGGCGTGGCCGCACGCGTGATCACCGAACTCGTGAGCCATCTCAACGACCGCCTCACCGTGCGACTGGTCACGCTCGTCGCCGCCGAGCACGCGATGGACCTGCGGCAGGCGTGCTGGGTGGCCTTCGGCTCGGAGGGCCGCGGCGAGCAGACCATCGCCACCGACCAGGACAACGGTCTCGTGCTCTCGCCCGCGGCCATGCCGGATCGTGCGCGCTGGCTCGCCTTCGGCGACGCCGTGAACCGGGCGCTGGCCGCGGCCGGCTATCCGCTGTGCAAGGGCGGTATCATGGCCGGGCAGGAAGCCTGCTGTCTCGGCGCGGACGAATGGCAGGCGCGCTTCGACCACTGGATCGCGCACGGCGCGCCCGAGGACCTGCTGGCCGCGAGCATCTACTTCGACCTCCGGCCCCTGGCCGGCAGCACGGCGCTGGTCGGTCCGCTGGTCGACTCCATCGCGACGCAGGCCTCGGCGACGCCGCGATTCCTGAAGCAGATGGCCGACAACCTGCTGGCGCAGCGCCCGCCCCTGGCCTGGCACGGCGGCATCGCCGGCAACGAGATCGATCTCAAGCTGCAGGGCACGGCCATCTTCGTCGGCGGCGCGCGGCTGCTCGCGCTCGCCGCCGGCGTGCGGGCCACCGGCACGCACGCGAGGCTGCAGTCGGCGGGAGCGAAGCTGGGCATCGCGCAGCAGGACACGGCTGCGTGGATCGGCGGATTCGAATACCTGCAGACGCTCAGGCTGGCGGCGCAGGTCGCCGCCGATGGCGCCGAGCCCGGCAACCGCGTCGAGGTGGCGAAGCTCAACGACATCGATCGCCGCGTGCTGCGCGAAGCCCTGCACGCGGCGCGACGGCTGCAGCAGCGCATCGAGCTGGATTACCCGTGATCTGGTGGCCCTGGCGGCGGCGCGAGGAGGACGCTGCTCGCGCGGTCGTGCTCGACGTCGAGTCGAGCGGGCTGGATCCGGAGCGCGACGACCTGCTGGCCATCGCGGCGGTCGGCGTCGAACGGCGCGGGAGCCGCGTCGTGATCCGGCCGGGCGACAGTTTCGACGTGGTGCTGCGCCGGGAGTCGGGTGCGCCCCCGGACAAGTCCAACATCCTGTTGCACGGCATCGGCGCGGGGGCCCAGCGTGCCGGCATCGAGGCGGCCGAAGCGCTGGAGGCCTTCGCGGACCATGCGGGTACGGCGCTCCTGATCGGCTTTCACGTCGCTTTCGACCGCCGCATGATCGAACGCGCGTCTCGCGCCGTCGGCCGGCCGCGGCCGGCCAACCGCTGGCTGGACCTCGCCGATCTCGCGCCGGTACTGCACCCGGGGGTGCGCGCGACCGCGCTCGACGACTGGTTGGCGCTCTACGGGATCACGGTCGCGCAACGCCACGCCGCGGCCAGCGACGCCTGGGCCACGGCCGAACTGCTGCAGCGCTTGTGGCTGCGGGCAGCGGACCAGGGGGTGCGCGACTGGCGTGCGCTGGCGGCGCTGGCCGCGACGCGGCGCTGGTTGCCGGGCGCCTGAAGCGCGGCTTCGCACGCAGGCGACTATGATGGACGTCGAGGAGGCCGGTCCATGGGGCTTGCAGCGGGGACGATTCCGCAGGCGATCTCGAAACGCGGGTTCCGCCGCTGGTACGAACGCGAACTGCTCTCGGGCCATGCGAACCTGGTGCTGCTGATCGTCGCGACGCTGGGCGCGATGGGTGCCCTGGAAGCCTTCTCCTTCGAGGACAGCGATCACCTCGTGCTCATCGCGAGCATGGTCACCGCCGCCGTGGTGGGCGCGTGGGCGCTCCGGCGCTACTTCACGGTGCTGATGCGCGCCGAACTGATCGCCAACCAGGCGGTGTGCGGCGAATGCCAGACCTACGGCCGCTTCGAGGTCGAGCACGGCGAACACCAGGCGATGCAGGTGTGCTGCCGCGGATGCGGGCACCGCTGGCGCGTCGAGTGGTGACCCTCGGGGGGGCAGGGTTTCGCGCGGCTCCGGGGACCATCGCGCGCCGAACCGGGCGCGCCGCGCAGCGCCTCACTCCTCCGGCATCCGGATTCTGCCCGAGAGCATCAGCCACGAGACGAGGGCCGTCGCGGAGCCGATCGCGCCCATGAACAGCCAGAACCACGCATAGCCGCGCGAATCGTCGCGTGCGCTCTCGGACATCGACGCGTCGATCGACGAGAAGCCGAAACCCGCGTAGGCGATGCAGGCGATCGCGAATACGACGGACGCCCAGAACGCGAACTGCGCGGAGATCTTCATTGCGCGACCCTCGGAAAAAAGGCCCCGGCTGCGACGCCGGGGCCGCCGGCCCGGGAAGGCGCACGCGCCTGCCCGGGGTTGCGATGCCGCGAGGACCTATTTGTACGCCGACTCGTCGGCGTGCAGGTCGATGTCCTTGCGGTCCTTGAGGAACAGGAGGCCGATCACGAAGGTCATCAGCGCCACGATGATCGGGTACCACAGTCCGTAGTAGATGTCGCCGGACGCCGCGGCCAGGGCGGTCGCGAGCAGCGGCAGCATCCCTCCGAACCAGCCGTTCCCGATGTGGTAGGGCAGCGACATCGACGTGTAGCGGATCTTGGTCGGGAACATCTCGACCAGGAACGCCGCGATCGGACCGTACACCATGGTCACGTAGATCAGCATGATCCACAGGACCAGCATCGTCATCGGCCAGTTGATCGCGTTCTTGTCGGCGGAGGCCGGGTAGCCCTTCTCCTTCAGGATCGCGCTCACCTTGGCCGCCTCGAAGCCGCGGATCTCGGTGTTGGAGATCGTGATGATCACGTTCTCGGTCGCGCCGGCGGGGAGCGGGACTTTGGTGAAGGACAGTCCGGCCTTGGTCAGGAAGTCCTGGGCGCGGTCGCACTCGCTGAACTTCGACCACGGCCCGACGAAGATGTGGAACTGGCAGTCCTTCGCCGCGACCGTGATCGCGTTCTTCTGCTGGAACTGCTCGAGCGCCGGGTTCACGTAGTGGGTGAGCGCGCCGAACAGCGGGAAGTAGGTAATCGCCGCGAGCAGGCATCCCGCCAGGATGATCTTCAGCCGGCCGATCCTGTCGGAGAGCCAGCCGAAGAAGATGAAGAACGGCGTGCCGAAGATGAGCGCGAGGCCGATCATCGTGTACGCGGTCATCCCGTCGACCTTGAGCGTGATGGTCAGGAAGAAGAGCGCGTAGAACTGGCCCGTGTACCAGACCACGCCCTGGCCGGCGGTGGCGCCGAGCAGCGCGAGCAGCACGTACTTGTTGTTCGGGTAGCGCAGGAAGCTCTCGGTCAGCGGCGCCTTGCTGCCCTTGCCCTCGGCCTTCATGCGCTGGAACACCGGCGATTCGCTCAGCTTGAGCCGGATGTAGACCGAGAAGATCAGGAGCACCAGCGAGACGAGGAACGGAAGCCGCCAGCCCCATTCGGAGAACTGGGCGGGCGTCATCCAGCCGGTGAACCGGCACAGGCCGATCACGATCAGCGCGAGGAAGAGGCCCAGCGTCGCCGTGGTCTGGATCCACGACGTGTCGTAGCCGCGACGGCCCGGGGCCGCGTGCTCCGCGACGTAGGTCGCCGCGCCGCCGTACTCGCCGCCAAGCGCCAGACCCTGCAGCAGGCGCAGGCTCACCATCAGGATCGGTGCGAGCCAGCCCACCGACGCGAAGGTCGGCAAGAGGCCGACGGCGAAGGTCGAGAAGCCCATCACGAGGATGGTGACGAGGAACGTGTACTTGCGGCCGACGAGGTCGCCGATGCGCCCGAACAACAGCGCGCCGAACGGGCGGATCAGGAATCCCGCGGCGTACGCGGCGAACGCCGAGAGCAGCGCGGCGGTCGCGTTGCCGGGTGGGAAGAACAGCGCCGCGAAAAACGGCGCCAGCACCGCGTAAAGATAGAAGTCGTACCACTCGAAGACCGTGCCCAGCGAAGAAGCGAAGATGACGCGTTTCTCTTCGCCGGTGAAATCGTGCGTGCCGGTCGGGCCGGTCGGTTTCGCCATCGTTGCCATCGTGCTCCTCCTCCCTCAGGTTGATACGCCACGCGCGGGGTCCGGGCATCGGACATCCGTGCGGGAATGCTGCTGCTGCCGCGGCCGGTCGGCGTCGCGGCTCGAATGGGATTCCGGGAACCGCTGCCAGTGCGGCCTTTGCAGGATGCAGGAGGGCGCTGGAACGGATGTCGGCTGCTGGCACTCTCCGGGTCGGATCGTGAAACGGGGCCGGCGGTGCGGGGAAACGGGAGCGATCCTAGCGACGGTGGAACAACGGCGTCGACTAGGGGGAACCCCTGAATGCGCGATGCAACGTGTCGGTATGTCAGGATTCAGGATTGCTGCGTCGCAATACGCGGCGAAGGAGCTGGATCAACGACTGCCCGGTGCGCCCGGCTCGCGCGCGAAGCAGAGGCGAAACAGTTCGGCCATCGACGCCACCCCGAGCTTCTGGTGGATGCGGCCGCGGTGGAACTCGACCGTCTTCACCGTGATGAACAGCGTCTCGGCGATGGCGCGGGTCTGGTGGCCGGCAAGAACTAGGTCCAGCACCTCGCGCTCGCGGCGCGACAGCGACCCAAGTCCCGGCGGCGTGGGCCCGGTCGGCAGCGTGATCGGCCTGGGCATCGACGAGCGATCCACCGCGGCCCTGACGACGGCCAGCAGGCGCCGGTCGTCCACAGGCTTTTCGAGGAAGTCGAACGCGCCGCGCTTCATCGCCCGCACCGCCAGCGCGACGTCACCGTGGCCGGTCAGGAACACGATCGGCGCATCGAAGGCGCCGGAGGCGAGCCGCGCCTGCAGTTCCGTCCCCGTCATGCCCGACATGCGCACGTCGAGGATGACGCAGGCGAGCAATGGCTCTGGTCCGCGTTCCAGGAATCCCTCGGCGCTGGCGTAGGTCTCGACGGCGTAGCCCGCGGTGCGAAGCATCATCGACAGCGCGTCGCGCACCGGCTCGTCGTCGTCGACGATCGCGACGATCGCCTGGCTCGTGCGGTTCATCGATCCCCCGCCGGAACGGTGAAGTGGAAGCTGGCGCCGCCGTGCCTTCCGGACTCGTGGCCGATCCGGCCGCCGTGCATCTCGACGATCGAGCGGCAGATCGACAGCCCGAGGCCCAGTCCATCGGCCTTGGTGGTGAAGAACGACGTGTAGAGGCGCTCGTCCGCTCCGGCGGGTATGCCCGGACCGCGGTCGCTGACGGCCACGCGCTGCGTCCCGTCCGCGTCGACGGAGGTCTGCAACCTCAGGTGCCGGTCTGCCACGGGAAGCTCGCGCATCGCATCGATCGCATTCTGCACGAGGTTGACCACCACCTGCTCGATCAGCACGCGGTCCGCCTGCACCGGCGGGAGGCCGGGCGCGAGGTCCAGTTCGACCGCCACGTGCGCGCGCTCGAGGTCGTGGCCGGTCCATGCGAGCGCGTTGCGGACCCTTTCGTTCAGATCGCACGGGGCGAATTCGGGCGTGCGCCGACGGGTCAGTTCGCGGAGCTGTTTCAGGATGTCGCCGGCCCGCACGGCCTGCGCGCGGCACCGTTCCATCGCCGCGCGGATCTCCGAGGCGTCGCCGCCCTGCTCGAGCAGCCGGAGGCACGCGGCGTTGTAGCCGACGATCGCGACCAGCGGCTGGTTGAGTTCGTGGGCGACCGCCGACGTGGTCTCGGTCAGCGCCATGATGCGCGAGGCGCGGTGCATCGCCTCCTGGTGGTCGATCTGCAGCTCCTGCGCGATGCGCTGGTCGGTGACGTCGGTCAGCACGACCAGGTAGGCGCGCGGACGGTCCACCCAGGGAATGTCGCGGGCCTGCACGACGTAGCGCCGGTTGCCGCGCCGGCCCGCGAGTTCGGTGCCGTCGACCCAGGCGCCCGGGCGCCACGGCGGATGGGCCCGGTCGTCGTGCGCCCGGAAGTTCGCGGCGATGGCGTCCGCGGTGAGCGGCGAGGCATCGTCCGCGAGCGCCGCCAGCCTGCGGTTGGCGTAGAGAATGGCGCCCTCGTCGTCGATCACGTACACCGCGGCGTCGATGCCTTCGAGCACGCGGACGAAGCGCTGGTCCGAGTGTTCGAGGGCGCTCGCGAGTCGGCTCAGGATCTCGGCGAACAGCGCGAGCGTGACGCCCAGCACCGCGCCGTCCCAGTAGAGGTGCGTGCCTTGGGTGTGGGCCTGCGGCGACAGGATCCTGATGCCCCAGACCAGCGCCGAGACGATCGCGAACGCGAAACCCCAGTGGCGTCCGGCCGCCCAGGTGGCGAGCGAAACCGGCGCGAGGTAGAGGATCGCGATCCGGGCCTCGAAGCCGGTCGAATAGTCGGCGAGCGCGATCGCAACGACCAGCGCCGCTGCGACGGGGATCGCGACCGCGGGTCGGAGAAACGGCCTGGCGCTTCGCGCGGTCGCCGAGGCGGCGTGCACCTCGCGTGGACCCGGGACCGGCGCATCGGCGCGCTGCATCCGGGCATTATCGCCCAGGCGGCCCGCGGAACCGGTCTCGCCGAGGAACGGCGCGCAGCGGCGATATACTGGGGCAATGGCGTCAACGCTCACCGCGCAGCTCGTCGTCGCGATCAGCTCGAGGGCGCTGTTCGATTTCGAGGAGGAGAACCGCGTCTTCGAGGACGCCGACGACCGCGCCTACACGAGCCTGCAGCTCGAGCGCCTCGACGAGCCCGCGAAGCCAGGCGTCGCCTTTCCGCTCGTGCACAAGCTCCTCGGGTTCAACGCCGACGGCGTCCGGCGCATCGAGGTCGTGATCCTGTCGCGCAACGACCCGGTCTCCGGCCTGCGCGTGTTCCGCTCGGCACGCGGCTCCGGGCTCGCCATCGAGCGTGGAGTATTCACGCGAGGACGCGCACCTTACGGCTACCTGCGGCCGCTCCACGCGAACCTGTTCCTCTCCGCGAACAGCGACGACGTCAAGGCCGCGCTCGACGCGGGTTATCCGGCGGCGCGGGTCTACACGCGCTCGGCGAAGGCGGACTCGCACCCCGACGAGGTCCGCATCGCGTTCGACGGCGACGCGGTGCTGTTCGCGGACGAGGCCGAGCGGGTCTATCAGGCGCAGGGACTCGAGGCGTTCCAGTCGCACGAGGCCGCGCACGCTTCGCGGCCGCTGCCGCCCGGTCCGTTCAAGCCGCTGCTCGAGGCGCTGCACCGGCTGCAGCTCGCGGATGCGCGCGACAAGGTGGCGATGAAGCTGCGCACCGCGCTCGTGACCGCACGGAGCGCCCCTGCGCACGAACGCGCGATCCGGACGCTGATGGACTGGAACATCTCGGTCGACGAGGCGCTGTTCCTCGGCGGCCTCGACAAGGGCGCGTTCCTGCGCGAGTTCGAGCCCGATTTCTACTTCGACGACCAGACGCGGCACGTCGACTCGGCGGCGCGCCACGTTCCCGCGGGTCACGTGCCTCACGGTGTCGCGAACGAATAGTGGCGGGTAACGGGTCGCGCGCGGCCGGCAATGGCGCGGGTCTGCGTGTCAGGACGAAAGGGACGGACGATGGGACGGATCGCGACGGTGATCGTGGTGGTGCTCGCGGCGGCGTTCGCGGGAGCGGCGCAGGCGCAGGAGATCCGCTGCCAGAGCCGCAACTACCAGTACCAGTTCTGCTCGAGCGCCGGCGAGGTGATCAACGCCTGGCTCGTCACGCAGGAGTCCCGCGCCTCGTGCATCCGCGGCCGCACCTGGGGATGGCAGAGCGGCGGCGTCTGGGTCTCGAACGGGTGCTCCGGGCGTTTCCGCGTCGAGACGGCCAGGCCGCAACCGCCGTGGTCGGGCGGCGACCGGCTGGTCTGCGAGAGCCGGGGCTTCCGGCACGAGTTCTGCGCGGTGCCCCAGCGCGTGTTCCAGGTCGTCCTCGTCCGCCAGCTCTCGAACTCGCCGTGCCAGCTCGGGAGCACCTGGGGCTGGCGCGACGATGGCGTGTGGGTCGATCGCGGCTGCTCGGCCGAGTTCCGGGTGCAGACGCGCTTCTCGCCGGCGCCGCCGGTGCGGCCGGGCCAGACGTTCTGCGCGAGCCGCGGCTTCCGCTACGCGTTCTGCGACACCGGGCCGATCCGCGATGCGCAGCTCATGGTCCAGCAGTCGCAGGCGCCTTGCGTGCGCGGCCGTTCCTGGGGAACGACGTCGAACGGCATCTGGGTCGACAATGGCTGCGCGGCGACCTTCCGCGTCACGCCCCGCTGGTAGGCCCGCGCGCGACGCCGAACGGACCCGGGGCGCGAAGGCGCGACGCTGCGGGCGAGCCGCCGCGGGGCACGCAGACGCGGCGCGTCTCGCCGGGCCCGAGTTCGACGTCGATGACCTCGGCGTCGACGCCGTAGACCTCGCGCAGCGTCGCCGCCGTGATCGCGTCGCGCGGCGGCGCGTCGGCGACGAGTCGCCCGCCGTGCAGGAGCGCGACGCGGTCCGCGCACAGGAACGCCTGGTCGGGATCGTGGGTCGCCATCATCACGCCGATGCCCGAGCGCGCGAGTGCGCGCACCTCGTCGAGCACGCGGACCTGGTTGCCGAAGTCGAGGCTCGCGGTGGGCTCGTCCATCACGACCAGCGGGGCTTCCTGCGCGAGCGCGCGCGCGATGAGCGCGAGCTGGCGCTCTCCGCCCGAGATGCGCGTGTAGACCTGATCGGCCAGCGCGTCGATGCCCAGGCGTTCGAGGCAGGACTGAGCGATCGCCCGGTCGCTGCGCGACGGCGACGAGAAGGCGGACAGGTGCGCGGTTCGTCCCATCAGCACCACGTCGCGCACGGTGAACGGAAAGTAGCCGGCGTGGGCCTGCGGCACGTAGGAGACGCGCCTCGCGATATCGGTGCGCGTGAGCGCCGGAAGCAGGTCGCCGCCGAGCCGGATCTCGCCACCCTGCGCGGGCAGGAGGCCGAGCAGCGTGCGGAACAGCGTCGACTTGCCGCCGCCGTTGGGTCCGAGCAGGCACACGACCTCGCCCGCGGCGAGCGCGATCGAGACCTCGCTCCCCACGGGATGGCCGGGGTAGCCGAACGCGAGCGCGACCGCTTCGAGCCGCGCTCGCCGTCCTTCATTCATCCCGGCCCCCACGGCGCCCGATGCGCCGCCACCGGCGACGCCGGCGCGTCTGATACCTGTCCTCTGATCCCTGATCCCTGATTCCTGAATCACTGCCAGCTCCGCCGCGCGCGCACGAGCAGCCACAGGAAGAGCGGCGTGCCGACGAACGCCGTGAGCACGCCGAGCGGGATCTCGATGCGCGCGGTGGTGCGCGCGAGCGTGTCGACGGCGAGCAGGAACGCTGCACCCAGGATCGCCGACACCGGAAGGAGCCGTGCGAAGTCCGGGCCGACCATGAGCCGTGCGAAGTGCGGGATCACCAGGCCGATCCAGCCGATGATCCCGGAGATCGACACGGCCGCGGCGGTCATGAGGGTCGCCGACGCGATCACGGCGAAGCGCACGCGCGTCGTGTCGACACCCATCGCGCGGGCCTCCTCGTCGCCGAGCGAGAGCAGGTTCACGCGCCAGCGCAGGAGCCACAGCGGGACGAACCCGATCGCGATCGCCGGCAGCGCCGAAGCGAGGTCCGCCGGGGCGGCCGCCGCGAGGCTCCCGAGGAGCCAGAAGGTGATCGCCGGCAACTGGTTGTAGGGGTCGGCGAGGACCTTGATGAGCGCGACGCAGGCGCCGAGCAGCGCGCCGACGAGCACGCCGGCGAGCACCAGGACGAGCAGCGGGTCGTGGCCGCGCACCGCCGCTCCGATCAGGACGACCAGCCCCACGGCGACGAGGCCGAAAGCGAACGCGAGTCCCTGGATCGCGAGCACCGGCAGCGCGAGGAAGATGCCGAGCACGGCCCCCAGCGCCGCCCCGCCGGAGACGCCGAGGATGTCCGGCGAGACGAGCGGATTGCGGAAGAGGTTCTGATAGGCCGCGCCGGCAGCCGCGAGCGCGGCGCCGATCGCGAGCGCGGCGCCGATGCGCGGACCGCGCACGCTCCA
>JADLBN010000055.1 GCA_020847675.1 Burkholderiales bacterium
CAGAACAGGTTCGAGCTCTCCGAGAGCACGACGTGGCGCACGAAGCCGTCGAGGCCGACGATGGGCACCTTCACGAACAGCGCGATGAGGAGCGCGGACACGAGCACCCAGGCAGTGGCCGCGGACGCGAGTCCCACGCCCATCCAGACGAGCGGCCGCGTGCCGCGTCTCCACGCGTCGATGGCCTGCGCGAGGTTCGGACGCTCTCCGCGCTCGATCCGCCGCGAGAGTTCGTAAAGGCCGGTCGCGAGGATCGGCGCGATCAGCACGAAGCCCGAGAACGCGCCGGGCAGGATCGGCCAGAAACGGAAAGCGATTGCGGCGATTGCGAGGCCGGCGCAGGCAACCACCAAACCATGGAAGAGGCTCGGCCAGAACGCGCTCTCGAAGTCGCGCCATCCTGCGGCGAGCCAGCGAAAGGGCGCGCCGACGGACACTACGCGAACCGGCAGCGCGTCGTCGTCGCGAACCGGTCTTGTGCCCGCAGATTCGGTCATCGGCCGATCCGGGTTCGCTCCGCCACTCTCCCCCGGCCGACAGGCGACAACGGCGCACGCGTGACCGACCCGGCGGCAGTGCAACGACCCGTCATCGGCGCACGTCTTCCCGCTTCGCGCCTAGTGACTCGGCCGTCCGACGCTCGCGCCCGAGCCGCCGACGAGGAAGTCGAGATCGACGCCCTCGTCCGCTTGCTGCACCGTGTCGCAGTAGAGCTTCACCCAGCCGCGCTTCGAGTGCGGCTTCGGCGGCTTCCACGCCTTGCGGCGCTTCGCGAGTTCCTCGTCGGAGACGTGCAGCACGAGACGGCGCTTCGCGACGTCGAGTTCGATCAGGTCGCCGGTACGCACCAGCGCCAGCGGGCCGCCCACCGCGGCTTCCGGCGACGTGTGCAGCACGACCGTGCCGTACGCGGTGCCCGACATGCGCGCGTCCGAGATGCGCACCATGTCGGTGACGCCCTTCTTGAGGAGCTTCGCGGGCAGCGCGAAATTGCCGACCTCCGGGAAGCCCGGGTAGCCCTTCGGGCCGCAGTTCTGCAGCACCAGCACGTCGTCGGCCTTCACGTCGAGCTTCGGGTCGTCGATGCGCCGGTGCAGGTCGTCGATGTCGGTGAACACGACGGCGCGGCCCTTGTGACGCATGAGCTTCGGCGTTGCGGCCGAAGGCTTCAGCACCGCGCCGCCGGGGGCGAGATTGCCGCGCAGCACCGCGATGCCGCCGTGCGCCTTGAACGGCTTGTCGATCGGCGTGATCACGTCCTCGTTGAAATTCGGTGCCTTGCGGCAGTTCTCCCAGATCGTCCTGCCGTTCACGGTGAGCGCCTTCCTGTTGAGGAAGCGCTCGAGCTGGCGGACGACCGCGGGCACGCCGCCCGCGTAGTAGAAGTCCTCCATCAGGTACTTGCCCGACGGCATCAGGTTGACGAGGCAGGGGATGTCGCGGCCCAGCCGGTCCCAGTCGTCGAGCGTCATCTTGACGCCGATGCGGCCCGCGATCGCGAGCAGGTGCACGACCGCGTTGGTCGAGCCGCCGATTGCGCCGTTGACCATGATCGCGTTCTCGAACGCCTCGCGCGTGAGGATCTTCGATATGCGGAGATCCTCGCGCACCATCTCGACGATGCGCCGCCCCGCCATGCGGCAGAGCACCTTGCGCCGGGCGTCGACCGCCGGAATCGCCGCGTTACCCGGCAGACCCATCCCAAGCGACTCGACCATCGACGCCATGGTCGATGCGGTTCCCATCGTCATGCAGTGGCCGGCGGAGCGCGACTGGCAGGCCTCGGCCTCGACCATGTCCTCCTCCTTCCACTCGCCGGTCTTGAGCTTCGCCGTCATCTGCCACACCAGCGTGCCCGAACCCACGTCGGTCCCGTGGTACTTGCCGTTCAGCATCGGCCCGCCGGACACGCCGATCGTCGGCAGGTCGCACGACGCCGCTCCCATCAGCAGCGCAGGCGTCGTCTTGTCGCAGCCCATCATCAGCACGATGCCGTCGAACGGATTGGCGCGGATCGACTCCTCGACGTCCATCGAGGCGAGGTTGCGGAACAGCATCGCCGTCGGCCGCATCACCGGCTCGCCCAGGCTCATCGCCGGAAACTCGAGCGGAAAGCCGCCGGCCTCCAGCACGCCGGCCTTGATGTGCTCGGCCAGTTCGCGGAAGTGCGCGTTGCACGGCGTCACCTCCGACCAGGTGTTGCAGATCCCGATCACCGGCTTGCCGATGAACAGATCGTGCGGGAAGCCCTGGTTCTTCATCCACGAGCGGTGGACGAAGTCGTCGCGGTTGCCGCCGTTGAACCAGGCCTGCGAGCGCAGCACCGGCGCCTTCGCGTGCTTCTTCGACTTGCTCATCGCGTTCCTTCTCCCGAGACGGTCCGACTCACATCACCGCGCCGACGTACCACGGCACGAACTCGTTCTGGCCGTAGCCGTGGATCTCGCTCTTCGTGCGCTCGCCCGAGCAGGTCATGAGCATCAGGTCGAAGAGCCTCTGCCCGACGCCTTCGATCGTCGCGTTGCCGTCCGCGATGTCGCCGGCGTTCAGGTCGATGTCCTCTTCCTGCTTCACCCACAGCGGCGTGTTGGTCGAGAGCTTGAGCGAGGGCGACGGCGCGCAGCCGTAGGCCGAGCCGCGGCCGGTCGTGAAGCAGATCAGGTTCGCGCCGCCGGCGACCTGGCCGGTGGCCGACACCGGGTCGTATCCGGGCGTGTCCATGTAGACGAAACCTTTCGCGGTCACGGGTTCGGCATACTCGTAGACGTCGACCAGGTTGGTCGTGCCACCCTTCGCAACCGCACCGAGGCTCTTCTCGAGGATCGTCGTCAGCCCGCCCGCCTTGTTGCCCGGGGACGGGTTGTTGTTCATCTCGCCTTCTTCGCGCTCGGTGTAGCGCTCCCACCAGCGGATGCGCGACAGGAGCTTCTCGCCCACCTCGCGCGACACCGCACGGCGTGTGAGCAGGTGCTCGGCGCCGTAGACCTCGGGCGTCTCCGACAGGATCGCGGTTCCGCCGTGGCGCACCAGCAGGTCGACCGCCGCGCCGAGCGCCGGATTCGCCGTGATGCCCGAGTAGCCGTCCGAGCCCCCGCACTGGAGCCCGACGACGATGTTCGACGCGGCGACCGTCTCGCGCGTCACCTGGTTCGCGTGCGGCAGCATCTCTTCGATCATCGCGACGCCTCGCGCGACGGTCTTCGCCGTGCCCCCGGTGTCCTGAATGCTGAACGTGCGCATCAGCGGGCCTTCCGCAAGGCCGGTCGCGCCGAGGAGCGAGCTGATCTGGTTCGCTTCGCAGCCCAGCCCCACGATCAGCACGCCGGAGAAGTTCGCGTGGCGCGCGTAGCCGGCGAGAGTGCGGCGCAGGAGCTTCATGCCCTCGCCCGAGGTGTCCATGCCGCAGCCCGAGCCGTGCGTCAGCGCGACGACCCCGTCGACGTTCGGATACCGGGCAAGCGCGCCGCGCGTGACCTGATCCGCGATCGCGCGAGCGACCGTGGCCGAGCAGTTGACGGTCGACAGGATGCCGAGGTAGTTGCGCGTCGCCACCCGCCCGTCCGCGCGCACGATGCCGCGGAACGTTGCGGGCGCGTCGACGTAGCGCGTCGGCTTCGCGTCGGCGCCGAACGCGTAGTCGCGCTCGAACGCGCCCATCGCGAGGTTGTGCAGGTGGACGTGCTCGCCGGCGGCTATGTCGCGCGAGGCGAAGCCGATCACCTGGTCGTAGCGCTTGACCGGCGAACCCTTCGCGATCGCGCGGGTGGCGACCTTGTGCGCCGGCGGGACGAGACCCGCCACCGTCACGTTCTCGTCGATGAGCCGCGTGCCGCCGACGAGTTGTCCGCGGGCGATCACGACGTCGTCGTTCGGATGCAGCCGGATCGTGAGCGAGGCCTGAGTGAGCATGGCAACCTCCTGAATCAACGCACGGTCGCGCGGGCGACCGCGAGGCGGTCAATCGCCTCGGTGTCCCATTCGATGCCGAGGCCGGGGACCGAGGGCGCCATCGCGTGCCCGTCGCGCATCGCGAGACGCGAGGTCGTGACGGCGTCCAGTTGGGGAATGTACTCGACCCACGCGCCGTTGGGCACCGCCGCGGCCAGCGACACGTGGAGTTCCATCAGGAAATGCGGGCACACCGCCACGTTGAACGCCTCGGCGAGATGCGCGACCTTGAGCCAGGGCGTGATCCCGCCGATGCGCGCGCAGTCGACCTGCACGATCGAGCAGGCGTCGCGCTCGAGGTACTCGCGGAAGTGCGACGGGTGGTAGAGCGACTCGCCGACCGCGATCGGCATCGGCGCCTTCGCGGCGAGTTCGACGTGCCCGGCGAGGTCCTCGGCGGGCAGCGGCTCCTCGAGCCACGCCAAACCGGCCGGCGCGTACGCGTGCGCCCGGCGCAGCGCCTCCGACACGGTGAACGCCTGGTTCGCGTCGACCATCACCTCGAAGTCGTCGCCCACCGCCTCGCGCACGGCAACGAGCCGCCGCAGGTCCTCGGCGATCGAAGGCTTGCCGACCTTGAGCTTCGCGCCGCGGAAGCCCTGCGCCTTGGCCGCCACCGCCTCGTCGACGAGTTGCGCCAGCGGATGGTGCAGCCAGCCGCCCTCGGTCGTGTAGACCGGCACCGCATCCTTCGCGCCGCCGGCGCACTTCCACAGCGGCTGGTTCGCCCGGCGGCACTTGAGATCCCAGAGCGCCGTGTCGATCGCCGCGAGCGCGAGCGAGGTGATTGCACCGACCGCGGTTGCGTGCGTGTGGAAGAAGAGGTCCTTCCACAGTCCTTCGATCTGCGTCGAGTCGCGGCCGACGAGGCGCGGCGCGAGGTGGTCGCGAAGCAGCGCGACCACCGACGACCCGCCGGTCCCGATCGTGTACGTGTATCCGGTCCCGGTCGCGCCGTCGTCGCACGCGATCCGCACGATCGGCGTCTCCTGCTTCACGAACGACTGGATCGCGTCGGTCCTCGTCACCTTCGGCGACAGGTCGACCTGCAGGATCTCGATGCGCTCGATCTTCGCCATCGGCCCGTCCTACCGGTAGAAGATCGTCGGCAGCCAGAGCGAGAGGATCGGCACGTAGGTGAGGAGCAGGAGCGAGAGCAGGAGCGGCAGGAGCCACGGCAGGATGGCCATCGTCGTCCGCTCGAGCGACATGCCCGCTATTCGCGCGAGCACGAACAGCACGATCCCCATCGGCGGATGCAGGAGGCCGATCATCAGGTTGAGCACGACGACGAGGCCGAAGTGCACCGGGTCGATGCCGAGCTGCTGCACCACCGGCATCAGTACCGGGACCGCGATCAGGATCGCCGCCGTCGGCTCGAGAAAGCAGCCGATGAACAGGAGGAGCACGTTCACCAGCAGCAGG
Source organism: Burkholderiales bacterium (assembly GCA_020847675.1). Classification (GTDB taxonomy): domain Bacteria; phylum Pseudomonadota; class Gammaproteobacteria; order Burkholderiales; family Casimicrobiaceae; genus VBCG01. The sequence continues at coordinate 5,374 of JADLBN010000055.1, forward strand.
AACACCCAGGGCGTGTGCGTGAACGAGAGCGTCCAGGCGGTGACGGCGTCGGTGACGCGAGTCGCCGTCAGGAGCCACCCGAAGATCGACGCCGCCGCGACGATGAACAGCACGACCGCCGTCGTCTCGATCGTGTCCATCGAGACCTTGACGAGCATCCGGAACGACAGCGTGCGGTACCAGACGAGGCCGAGGAACAGCGCCCAGATCGACGCCGCGACGGCGCCTTCGGTCGGCGTGAACAGGCCGGTCACCATGCCGCCGATCAGGAGCACCGGCGTGATGATCGGCAGCACCGCTTCGAACTTCCACTTCCAGTCGGCGGCGAACAGCACGACCGTCGACACGCTGACGGCGACCAACGGATTGAGGCCGGCCCGGGTCAGCAGCCAGATCGAGACCGGCCAGGCCACCACCACGAGGAGTTCGACGACCGCCATCGCGACGCGCGAGCCCACGAACTTGATGTCGGCGCCCCAGTTGTTCTTGTGCGCAAAGTACGCCACCGTCAGCATCATCATCGCGGTGAGCACGAGGCCGGGCAGGATGCCCGCGAGGAAGAGCTGTCCGATCGAGACGTTCGCGACCATCCCGTAGATCACGAACGGCAGCGAGGGCGGGATGATCGGGCCGAGCGTCGCCGACGCGGCGGTCACGCCGACGGCGAACTCCTTGCTGTAGCCGTGGTCGCGCATCGCCTTGATCTCGATCGTGCCCAGCCCCGCGGCGTCCGCGATCGCGGTTCCCGACATACCGGCGAAGATCACCGATCCGACGATGTTGACGTGGCCCAGGCCGCCCTTCATCCAGCCGACCAGCGCCAGCGCGAAGTTGTAGATGCGGTTGGTGATGCCGGCGTTGTTCATCAGGTTGCCGGCGAGGATGAAGAACGGCACCGCGAGCAGCGGGAAGCTGTCGATGCCGCTGATCATCCGGTGCACGACGACCATCGGCGGCGTGTTGCCGGTGATCAGGATGTAGACGAGGGCCGAGCCCGCCATCGCGATGGCGACCGGGATGCCGGTCACCATCAGCGCGAGGAACGAGGTGAGGAGCGCTCCCATCATGCCTCCCCCGCGCCGCCGGGCCGCCCCAAGGCGCGGGCCCCCCTCGGGGGGGAGGCGCGCATCGCGCGCTTCGGGGGGGATGCCAGCCTCATTGGATCGTCTCCTCGATCAGCATCTCCGGCTTCTCGAGGACCGACCAGCCGCGCTTCCAGTTCTCGATCGCGACCTGCACCGCCCGGACCGTCGCGGCCGCGAAACCCAGGGCGCAGATCGCGAACACGATGTTCATCGGCAGGTCGATGATCGTCATCTTCATGTAGGTCATCCGCAGCATCATCTGGATCGTGAGGGCGACCGCGACGGCGAAGAAGGCGATGCGCAGGAGGTCGATGATCGTCGACATCGCGCGGCCCACGCCCGCGGGAACCAGCCGATAGACGAAGTCCACGTGGATGTGCCGCGTGCGGCGCGTCGCCGACGCGATGCCGAAGAACACGACGCTGATCAGGAGGTAGCGCGCGATCTCCTCGGTCCACGAGGCCGAGTCGTTCAGCGCATAGCGGGTGAAGAACTGATAGAACACGCACAGGCCGAGCAGCCAGAAGAACCCGAGCGCGATCCAGTCCTCGATGACGTAGTGCCCGAGTTCGATCGGCGCGTCGGTCGCGTGGAAGTGCCCCTCGTCGTCGAGGACCTTGTCCCCGGCGGGCGGCGGATCGTGGCGGTCGGTCATGCGTGCCTCCCGGTCGGGCCGACGCCGGGCGAGGGGCGGCGCTCGCGCGCCACCCCGTTCGGCGTCGACCGGACGCTGCCTGCTACTTGATGGCGACGATCTTGTCGTAGTCGGCCCGGGTGAAGCCGAGCGACTCCGGCGTCGTGCTCTTCAGCACCGCGTCGACGAAGCTTTGGCGGTTCACCTCGACCACCTGCAGGCCCTTCTTCTTGAACTCGGCGACGAGCTGCGCTTCGCGCTTCTTGATCGCCGCCGTAGCGCGCGCCGCGGCCTCGTAGGTCACGTCGGTGAAGATCTTCTTCTCCTGGTCGTTCAACTTGTTCCAGACGTGCGGCGCGATCTGCGTCACCAGGCCATCGACGATGTGCCCGGTCATCATGATCGCCTTCTGCACCTCGTAGAACTTCTTCGCCTCGATCGTGGTGAGCGGATTCTCCTGCGCATCGACCGTACCGGTCTGCAGCGCGAGGTAGACCTCGGCGAACGGGATCGGCGTCGGGTTCGCGCCGCAGGCCTTCGGCATCGCCGTGTACGCCGGCACGTCCGGCACGCGGATCTTGAGCCCCTTCATGCCGGCGCAGTCGGTGAACGGCTTCTGCGCGGTCGTCTGGCGCGCGCCGTAGTAGGTGTACGCGGTCATCTGGATGCCGGTCTTGGCGCGGAACTCGTTGACCATCTCGGCGAACACCGGGCTCTTCGAGTAGGCGATCAGGTGGTCGGCGTCGCGGAAGATGAACGGGTAGTAGGCGATCCCGAGCCGCGGGTAGCTGCGCGCCGCGAACGACGGTCCGCTGATGATCATGTCGACGGTGCCGAGCAGCATCCCCTGGTTGATGTCCGTCTCCTTGCCGAGCGAGGAGGCCGGGAACACCTCGATGTCGAACTTGCCGTTGGTGCGCTTCTTGATCTCGGCGGCCGCCCACACCGACTCGGTGTGGTAGGGCTCCGAGGTCTCGTACACGTGCGCCCACTTGAGCTTCTGCTGTGCTGCGGCGGGGCCGCCAGCGACGAGCGCGGCCGTCGCGAAGAGCGCGAGGGCGATTCGGGACTTGAACTGCATGATTCCTCCTGACGGTGGTTCGGTCGCGCGGCGCGCGCCGGGTTGGACGACGATGCCGGTGCTTGTGTTCAGGCGCAGACCACCTGCACCTTGGTGCTGCGACTCTTGTCCGCCGCGGCCGCGAAAGCGGCCACGGCGTCCTTCAGCGGATACTGGCCCGACAGGAGCGGGCGTACGTCGACGCGACGGCTCGCGAGGTAGTCCACCGCCCAGTCGAACTCGATGCCCCAGCGGAACGCGCCGCGAAGGTCGATCTCCTTCGCCATCACGTCGTTCACGACGAACGGCAACGCCTCGTGCGGCAGCGTGCCGACCTGCACGACGATGCCGCCGCGCTTCACCGCGCTCATGCAGGACGCGAGCGCGGCGAGGCTGCCGGACGCCTCGTAGCAGACGTCGAACCGCGGCGAGGCGAAAGCTCCCGCTTCGCGGTCGGCGCGCAGCGTGACGTCGGCGCCCGCGCGCGAGGCCTGCTCCAGAGGCCGGTCGAGCACGTCGCTCGCCGTGACCTTGCGCGCGCCGGCGAGCCGGGCCGCCATGACGGTCAGGCAGCCGATCGTTCCGGCGCCGGTCACCAGCACCGACTTGCCGGCGAGCGATCCGCCACGGTGCACCGCGTGCAGCCCCACGGCGAGCGGCTCGGCGAACGCGAGTTCGCCCAGCGTGATGTCGCCCTCCACCGGGTAGCACTGGCGCTCGCCCATCACGAAGCGCTCGCGGAACAGGCCCTGCACGTGCGGAAAGAGGCTCGCGCTGCCGAGGAAGCGCATGTGGCTGCACAACTGCTCGCGGCCTTCGCGACACGCCTCGCAGCGTCCGCAGGCGTGCGACGGCGAGACCGCGACCCGGTCGCCGCGCTTCACCCGCGTGACGCCGGGCCCGGTCGCCTCGACGATCGCGGACGCCTCGTGACCCGGAATGAGCGGCTCGCGCACGACGAAGCTGCCGTTGCGCCCCTCGTGGTAGTAGTGGAGGTCCGAGCCGCAGATTCCGCCCGCGCCGAGCCGCAGCAGCACCTCGCCCGGACCGGGCTCCGGCATCGCCATCGTGTCGATGCGCAGGTCCTCCCTGGCGTGGATGCGGGCGGCGAGCATGGATCCTCGTGGGTGGCGGCCGGGACACGCTACTGCAGCGTGTCCCACCCCTTGCTGAATCGCTTGTACGCCTGGTTCAAGTGCCGCTGCATCGCAGCGCGCGCACCGGCGGCATCGCGGCCGGCGATCGCTTTCAGCACCAGCCGGTGCTCGGCGAGCGCCGCGGTCCACAACTCGGGCGAATCGTAGTGGTGTTCGAGTTGCTTGTAGAGTGGTCCCGCGCGCTCCTCCCACAACTGCTTCACGACCTGCACGAGCGCGCCGTTCCCGGTCGCCTCCGCGATGCGCAGGTGGAACAATCGGTCGGAGGCGAGCGGCTGCCGGCCGTCGCGGCGCTCGCGGTCCATCTCGTCGAGTGCGGCCTCGATCGCGGCGACCTGCGCCCTGCGCGCGGACTTCGCCGCCAGCGCCGCGCACTCGCCCTCGATCACGTAGCGGGCGCGCAGCAGTTCGAACGGCCCCGCCGCGGCGTCGTTCGCCGCTTGCACGTCGTCCGCGCCGCCCATCGCGAGCACGTAGATGCCCGATCCGATGCGCACCTCGACCAGGCCCTCGACCTCGAGCGCGATGAGCGCCTCGCGCACCGACGGCCGCGACACGCCGAGCTGCTTCGCGAGCGAGCGCTCGGGAGGCAGGCGCGAGCCCGTGGGGAACTCGCCCGCCCGGATCAGGCCGCGGATCTGGTCCGCGATCTGCCGGTAGAGGCGGCGAGGTTCGATGCTCTGGAACGGCATGCGGAAGGGTCGGCAGCGTCCCGCGGGACGCTCCGGGATCGACGCGGAAGGCTATCCGGTCGCCGCAAACTGGTCAACCGGTATTACCAATTCTCTTGCCGCACGATACAATCCGCACCCCGGGCACCGCTTGCGGTAGCCCGCGTCCGCGCCGCCCGATGTCCGCCACGACGATCCGACGCATCCGCGCCACGCCGGTCACGGTGCCCCTCGAGGCGCCGCTGCGGCACAGCAACGGCGCACACTGGGGCCGGTTCGTCCGCACCGTCGTCGAAGTCGAGACCGCCGACGGCTACGTGGGCCTGGGCGAGATGGGCGGCGGCGGCGAGGACGCCACGCGCGCGTTCGCTGCGCTCGAAGGCTACCTCTCCGGGCACGACGTGTTCGCGCTCGAGGCGATGCGGCTCAAGATCTGCAATCCGACCGCGAGCCTCTACAACAACCGCACGCAGCTCCACGCGGCGCTCGAGTTCGCCTGCCTCGACATCATCGGCCGCAAGCTCGGCGTGCCGGTCTGCGACCTCCTGGGCGGCCGGCTCAACGATCGCGTCGCGTTCGCGAGCTACCTGTTCTTCCGCTACGCGGATCCGCAGACCGGCCGCGGCGAGGTCCGCACGGCCGAACAGCTGGTCGCGCACGCGCGCGAGCTCAAGGCGAAGCACGGCTTCGGCTCGCACAAGCTCAAGGGCGGGGTCTTTCCCCCCGCGCACGAGCTCGAGTGCTACCGCGCGCTCGCGCAGGCGCTGCCCGGCGAGGGCCTGCGCTACGACCCCAACGGCGCGCTCTCCTTCGACGACGCCGTGCACTTCGGGCGGGCGATCGAGGACCTGCGCAACGACTACTACGAGGATCCGGTCTACGGCATCGCGCCGATGAAGGCGCTGCGCGACTTCGTCCGGATTCCGCTCGCGACCAATACCATCGTCGTCAACTTCGAGCAGCTCGCGGCCAACGCGATGTCGCGCGCGGTCGACGTGATCCTGCTCGACACGACCTTCTGGGGCGGCATCCGGCCCTGCATCAAGGCGGCGGGCGTGTGCGAGACGCTCGGCATGCAGGTCGCGGTGCACAGCTCGGGCGAACTCGGCATCCAGCTGGCGACGATGCTGCATCTGGGCGCGGTGCTCCCCAACCTCGGCTACGCCGCCGACGCGCACTACCACCACCTCGCCGACGACGTCATCGCCGGCGGACCGATGCGCTACGAGGGTGGCACGATCCGCGTGCCGGACGGCCCCGGGCTCGGCGTCGAACTCGACCGCGACCGGCTCGCACGCTACCACGAACTCTTCCGCGAACTGGGTGGCTACCCTTACGACCGCGACCCGGGACGACCCGGCTGGTTCGCCCACGTGCCCAACCGCGCGTGGGCCGACCCCGATGACGCGCGCATACCGCCGCTTCGCCGCTAGCACGAGCCCAATCCACAGGAGCAGAGCACCATGTCAGGACGACTCGCCGGCAAGACCGCTTTCGTGACCGCCGCGGGACAGGGCATCGGCCACGCGAGCGCGCTCGCCATGGCCCGCGAAGGCGCGAAGGTGATCGCGACCGACGTCAATCCGAAGCTGGTCGACGCGATGAAGGGCGTCCCCAACGTCGACGCGCGCGTGCTCGACGTGCTCGACGACGGCGCGGTGCGCGCGATGCTGGGCGGCCTGCCGCCGCTCGACGTGATGTTCAACTGCGCGGGCTACGTCCACCACGGCACGGTGCTCGAGTGCACGCCGAAGGACTGGGACTTCAGCTTCAACCTGAACGTGCGCTCGATGTACGTCGCGATCCAGGCCGCGCTGCCGAAGATGCTGGATCACCACAAGGCGACCGGACGCTGGGTGAGCATCGTCAACATGGCGAGCGTCGCTGGGTCGATCAAGGGCATCCCGAACCGCTTCGTCTACGGCGCGTCGAAGGCCGCGGTGGTCGGTCTCACCAAGGCCGTCGCCGCCGATTTCGTGCAGAAGGGCATCCGCTGCAACTGCATCGCGCCCGGCACCGTCGACACGCCCTCGCTCGGCGAGCGCATCGGCGCGTTCGCCGATCCGGTGGAGGCGCGCAAGATGTTCGTCGCGCGCCAGCAGATGGGCCGGCTCGCGAAGGCCGAGGAGATCGCGCCGGTCGTCGTGTTCCTCGCCTCCGACGAGAGCGCGTTCGCCACCGGCAATTGCTACTCGGTCGACGGCGGGATGACCATCTAGGATGGATTCGGGGGGAGTAGTCGCCCCGCACTTGTGCTGTCAACACCGGAGATGACATGAAACTCGTCCGCTACGGCCCCTCGGGCCGCGAGAAGCCCGGCCTCGTCGACGCCGACGGCAAGCTGCGCGACCTGTCGCGCAAGGTGAAGGACATCGGCCCCGACGCGCTGTCGGACGCCGCGCTCGCGAAGCTGCGCAAGCTCGATCCCGCGAAGCTGCCGCTGGTCAAGGGCAGGCCGCGCTTCGGTCCCTGCGTGACCGGCACGACCAAGTTCGTCGCGATCGGGTTGAACTTCATCGACCACGCGAAGGAGACCGGCTCGCCGATCCCCGAGAACCCGGTCGTGTTCTTCAAGACGCCCGACTGCATCGTCGGCCCGAACGACCCGGTGATGCAGCCGAAGGACTCGACCCAGCTCGACTACGAGGTCGAGCTCGGCATCGTCATCGGCAAGCGCGCCCGCAACGTCGACGAGAAGAACGCGTTGAAGCACGTTGCAGGGTATTGCGTGATCAACGACGTGTCGGAGCGCGACTTCCAGATCCGCCGCGGCGGCGGCCAGTGGAGCAAGGGCAAGGGCTGCGACACTTTCGGCCCGATCGGCCCCTGGCTCGTCACCCGCGACGAGGTCCGCGATCCGCAGAAGCTCGGCATGTGGCTCGACGTGAACGGCCAGCGCCGCCAGACCGGCAGCACGAGCACGATGATCTTCGGCGTCGCGAAGCTGGTCGCCGACGTGTCGCAGTACATGACGCTGCAGCCGGGCGACCTCATCACCACCGGCACGCCGCCGGGCGTGGCACTCGGAATGAAGCCGCCGGTGTGGCTGAAGCCCGGTGACGTCGTGTCGCTCGGCATCGAAGGACTGGGAGCCCAGACGCAGAAGATCGTCGCGTTCAGGCAGCGCCGGTGACCGCAGCGCGATCAATGGGGTCGATCAATGGGATCGGACTCGATTGATGTCGGTCCGATTCCATCGATCCACGATTGCCGGGCTCGATCGACTCCGACCCCATTGATCCCCCGCAGCACGCTCTCGCTATACTGGCGGACATGGCCCTCCTGCCGCCCCTCGACGACGCTGCGCTCTCTCCCGAGGCGCGCGCGGTGTTCGACGACCTCCGCGCGACCCGGAAGACCGACTACGTAAACGCGTTCTGGCGGGTGCTCGCCAACGACCCGCCCACGCTCGCCCGCGTCTGGGCATCGGTGAAGGAAGTGATGGCGCCGGGGGCGCTCGACCCGCTCACCAAGGAACTCGTCTACATCGCCGTGTCGGCGACCAACAACTGCAACTACTGCATGCACTCGCACACGGCGGCCGCGCGGGCGAAAGGCATGAGCGAAGCGCAGTTCCGCGAACTGATGGCGGTCGTCGCGCTCGCGAACCAGACCAACGCGCTCGCGAACGGCTATCGCATCGACGTCGACGAGCGCTATCGCGCGCCGCTCGCGTGACGTTGCGATGACCACCGACGCCGTGACACGGGATGCCGATCGCGCGGACCCGCTGTTCCCGGAGATCGAGCCGTTCGCGGCAGGGCGGATCTCCGTCGATCCGCGCCACACGCTCTACTGGGAGGAGTGCGGCAACCCGGAGGGCGTGCCGATCGTGTTCCTGCACGGCGGTCCGGGCGGCGGCTGCCTGCCGCACCACCGGCGCTTCTTCGACCCTGCGTTCTGGCGCATCGTGCTCGTCGACCAGCGCGGCGCGGGGCGCTCCACGCCTTCGGCGGAGATCGCCGACAACACCACCTGGCATCTCGTCGCGGATCTCGAGCGCTTGCGCTCGCAGCGCGGCATCGAAAACTGGGCGCTGTTCGGCGGCTCGTGGGGGTCGACGCTCGCGCTGGCGTACGCGGAGTCGTTCCCCGAGCGATCGACCGGACTCGTGCTGCGGGGCGTGTTCCTCGCCTCCGCCGGCGAGATCGACTGGTTCATGAACGGCATGGGCCGGATCTTCCCCGAAGCGCACGAGCGCTTCGCGTCGTTCCTGCCGGCCGACGAGCGCGGCGATCTCCTCGCCGGCTACCACCGTCGCCTGACCGATCCCGATCCCGCCGTGCACGGGCCCGCCGCAGCGGCCTGGGACGCCTACGAGAGCGACTGCTCGACGCTGCTGCCGCGGGCCGAGGGATCGCCCGCCTTCGAGAACGCCGCGGTCGCGCTCGCGATCGCGCGCATCGAAGCGCACTACTTCGTGCACAACGGCTTCCTCGCGGACGGCGAACTCCTCGGCAACGCGCACCGGATCGAGCACCTGCCCTGCACGATCGTGCAGGGACGCTACGACGTCATCTGCCCGCCGGTCACCGCGCACGCGCTCGCCCGCGCGTGGCCATCCGCCGAACTCGTGATGGTGCCCGGCGCGGGGCACTCGGTGCGCGAGCCCGGCATCGCGCGCGCGCTCGTCGCCGCGGTCGAGCGCCTGAAGACGCGGCTCGCGGCCGCCTGACGGCCCGCAACCCGATGACCGAAGGCGCCCCCGCGGCCGGAACGCCCGTCGCGCGGACGGGGGCGAACAGCGCGTGGCTCGACCGCAGCCGCGCCGCCGTCTGGCATCCCTGCACGCAGATGAAGGCGCACGAGACGCTGCCGCTCGTGCCGATCGCGCGCGCGGAAGGCGTCTGGCTCGAGGACTTCGACGGACGGCGCATCCTCGACGCCGTGTCGTCGTGGTGGGTCAACCTGTTCGGGCACGGCGAGCCGCGCATCCGGGCCGCGATCGAAGCGCAGTTGCGCGAACTCGAGCACGCGCTGCTCGCGGGCTTCACGCACCGGCCGGCCGTGGAACTGGCCGAGCGGCTCTCCGCGCTCGCGCCCGGCCGGCTGGGTCACGCGTTCTACGCGTCCGACGGCGCCTCGGCCACCGAGATCGCTCTCAAGATGAGCGTCCACGCGTGGCGCAACGCCGGCCGGCCGCGCAAGACCCGGTTCGCGAGCCTCGCGGGCAGCTACCACGGCGAGACGCTGGGCGCGCTTTCGGTGACCGACGTGCCGCTGTTCCGGTCCGCCTACGCGCCGCTCCTGCTCGACAACGCCACGGTCCCGGTGCCCGACGCGCGACTCGCGGTCGGCGGCCGCACGCCGGCGGACGTCGCGCGCGACGCGGCCGACGCGCTGGCCGCCTTCCTGCGCGAGCACCACGAGACCGTGGCCGCGCTGATCGTCGAGCCGCTGGTGCAGGGCGCCTCCGGCATGGTGATGTACGACGCGTCCTACCTCGTCCGCGCGCGCGAACTCTGCACGCACTACGGCGTGCACCTGATCGCCGACGAGATCATGACCGGCTTCGGTCGCACCGGCACGCTGTTCGCGTGCGATGAGGCGGGCGTCGCCCCCGACCTCATGCTCCTGTCGAAAGGCATCACCGGCGGCTTTCTGCCGCTCGCCTGCGTGCTCGCGAGCGACGCGATCTACGGAGCGTTCTACGACGACGACGTGGCGCGGGGTTTCCTGCACTCGCACTCGTACAGCGGCAACCCGCTCGCCTGCCGCGCCGCGATCGCGGTCCTCGACGTCTTCCGGGACGACGACGTGATCGCCGCCAACCGGGCGAAGGCGTCGCGCTGGGACGCGATCGCCGCCCCGCTCGCTTCGCACCCGAAGGTCCGCGATTTCCGGCGCCGCGGCATGATCATTGCATTCGAGGTCGGAACGGACCGGCCCGACGTCGCGCGCAGGGCCTTCGCGGCGGGTCTCGAACGCGGGATCCTGCTGCGGCCTATCGGGCGGACCGTGTATTTCATGCCTCCCTACACCCTCACCGACGACGAGTTCGCGCGACTCTGCGATCGCACCCGCGAGATCGTCGACCTGTTGTGAGGATCGGTGCCGCCGTCGTCGCGGCGCTCCTGTTGCCGGGCGTCGCGGCGGGCCTGCCGCCGGCGGAAGTCACGCACGCCTTCGCCGACCGGGGCATCCCGATGTCGAGCGTGGCCATCGTCGTTCAGGAGACCGGCGCGCGCGCGCCCCTGTTCGCGCACCGGCCCGACGTCCCGATGAATCCCGCGTCGGTCATGAAACTCGTCACGACCTTCGCCGCGCTCGACCTGCTGGGCTCCGGCTACCGCTGGCGCACCGACGCGTTCGTCGACGGGACGCTCTCGGACGGAACGCTCGACGGCGACCTGATCCTGCGTGGCAGCGGCGACCCGAAGATCACGGTCGAGCAGTGGGACGCGTTCATCGCGTCGATCCGCGACCACGGGGTCGCGGCCATCACCGGGGACCTCGTGCTCGACCGCAGCGCGTTCCGGCTGTCCCCGCACGATCCCGGCGCGTTCGACGGCGAGCCGCTCCTGCCCTACAACGTCGGCCCCGACGCGCTGCTCGTGAACTTCAAGAGCGTGCGCTTCCGTTTCGCGCCGGCGGCGGTCGGCGATGCGGTGAGCGTCACGGCCGATCCCGCGCTGCCGCAGGTCGCGATAGGCCAGACCCCGGCGCCGGTCGACGGCCCCTGCGGCGACTGGCGCGAGAACGCCAACGCGACGTGGATCCTGCAGCCGCGCGCGGCCGCCGTGTCGTTTCCCGGGCGCTTTTCGCGCGAATGCGGCGAGCGGGACTGGTACATCGCGCTGCTCGACCACCCGAACTACGTCCACGGCATCTTCCGGGCGGCGTTCGAGGCGACCGGCGGGCTCTTCGGCGGCGCCATGCGGGAAGGGCTCGCCCCGTCGGACGCCGAACCGGTGGCGACGCTCCTGTCGCCGCCGCTCCACGAGATCGTCCGCGACATCAACAAGCTCTCGAACAACGTGATGGCGCAGCAGGTGTTCCTGACGCTCGCCGCCGCCACGATGCCGCCGCCGGCGACGTTCGAGAAGGCCCGCGAGGCGGTCCGCCGCTGGCTCGCGAAACGGCGCCTCGCCCTGAAGAGCCTGGTGATCGAGAACGGATCGGGCCTGTCCCGCAACGGCCGCCTGTCGGCCGGGGACCTCGCACGCCTGCTCGCCGCCGCGGCCGCGAGCCCGGTGCGCGACGAGTTCGCGGACTCGCTCGCGATCGCCGCGATCGACGGCACCGTCGAGCGCCGGTTCCGCAACGGATCGGTCGCCGGCAACGCGCTGCTCAAGACCGGTTCGCTCGAAGGCGTCCGCGCGCTCGCCGGCTACGTGATCGACCGGAACGGCCGGCGCTGGATCGTCGCGGCGCTGGTCAACCATCCGCAGGCGGCCCGCGCGCAGCCCGCGCTCGACGCGCTGGTGCAGTGGACCTGGCGCAACGCCGCGCGCTACGCGGCACTCACGAAGCGATGAGCGTGCTCGACCTCCTCGCCGAAGCGAAGATCGCCGCCGCGATCGAGGCGGGCGAGTTCTCGCGCCTTCCGGGCGAAGGCCGCCCGCTCGACCTCGACGACGAGCCGCTGGTGCCCGAGAACGTCCGCGTCGCGTACCGGATCCTGAAGAATGCCGGCTTCGTGCCGCCGGAAATCGGGGAACGCCGCGAGCGCGTGGAACTCTCCCGCCTGATCGCGACGATCGACGACGAGCCGACGCGCAGAAGGGCTGCGGCGCGCCTCTCGCTCCTCGAACACAGGCGCGAAGCGGCGGGCGACGCCGCGGGATGGCCGGCGGCCTACCGCGGCGCGCTCATCGAACGCTTCGCCCGGTGAAGGCTCCGGGTCAGCGGCCGGGCAAGGGCTCGCTGTCCTTGAACGCGAGGTAGCCGCGCACGACGCGGTAGATCACCCAGATCGACGTCGCGGCGAGGATGACGATCGCGAGCAGGATGCCGAGCCCGAGGATCCACCACGTGAGGAGGCCGATCACGATCGCGACCACGTCCCACAGGAGCGACCACCAGAACGTGCCGATCAGCCAGTCGAAGTGCGACTCGACCCAGGTGCCGCGGGCGTCGCCGCGCTTCACGTAGCAGACGATCACGCCGACGATACCCGCCAGCGCGACGAGCGGCGCGAAGTGCACCAGCCCCGACGAGATGAGTCCGGTCACCGCGGCGACGGCGAACAGCGCGTAGGCGACCAGGGCTGCCGTGATCGGCGGCTGCGCGGTTGCGCCGGGGTTCGAGAGCTGCTCGGTCATCGTCGTCTCCGTCATGGGACCCGGCGGTCGTGCCGCCGCGACTCGCAACATGGTGGCGGACGCAGCCGGCGTCAAGACCCCGGTTACCGCGGCACGCCGTCACCGCGGGTAGCGCCGCCCGTCCTTGTGGGCGTAGAACGGCCCCTGCTCGTCTTCGCCGAGCATCAGGTCGTCGTCCGGGTAGAAGGCGAGGTCGCCGTCGATCGCGCTGCCGATCTCGAGGTAGCGCGCGGGGGCCTGCGAGCGGTTGACGAAGTGGTGTCCGTCGCGCGAGCCGGCCGGGTAGCCGGCGCAGGTGCCCGGCCCCAGCACCTGCTCGCCTGCGCTGGTGACCAGCACGACCTCGCCCTCGAGCACCCAGACGAACTCGTCCTCGAGCGTGTGCCAGTGACGCAGAGCCGACTGTCCGCCGGGACCCAGCGTGACGAGATTGACGCCGAAACGCTTGAGGCCGAGCGCGTCGCCCAGCCGGCGCTTGGCGCGATCGCCCATGCGCGAGCGGAACGGCTCGGGGTAGCCCGACCCGCGCTGCTCGGGAACTCCGGCGGGATCGAGCGCGGGCGGCACGACGGGCTTCACGGAGCCATTATGCGGCACGCGCAGGCGCCCGGACAGCGTGCGCCAGCCGCGCGGCGACTATAATCGACGTTTCGGCCCCGGCGTGACCGGCGGTCCCATTCTGCCCCAGGAGGCGCCCATGACGTTCGAACGCACCCGCGACCAGCTCGTCGACGACTTCTCCTCCGTGCTCTCCGAAGCCGAGGATCTGCTCAAGAAGGCTTCCAACGAAACCGGAGACCGGGCCCGCGACCTGCGCTCCCAGGTCGAAGCCAAGCTGCTTGCCGCCAAGCTCCGCCTGCAGGAACTCGAAAGCGAGGCGGTCGACCGCGCCAAGGCCGCGGCGCGCATCACCGACGACTTCGTGCACGACAATCCCTGGCAGGTGATCGGCGCCGCCGCAGCGATCGGTTTCCTCGCCGGGCTGCTGATGAATCGCCGCTGACCGGGGCTGCCGCGGCATGGAAGCGGGCGACCGCGAGCGACGGGACGAAGGGCTGCGGCCCGCGGTGTCGCGGCTCGCCGCCGGACTCCTCGGGCTCGCGCGGACCCGGCTCGAACTCGCGAGCGTCGAACTCGCGATCGAGCGGCGGCGGCTCCAGACGATGATCGCGCTCGCGGTCGCGGGCGCGATCCTCGCGACCTTCGCGGTCGGCACGGTATCGGTGCTGGTCGTCGCGTACTACTGGGACAGCTACCGCTATCTCGCCATCCTCGGACTCGCGGCGATCTACGCGGTATTCGCGCTGATCGCGTTCTCGCGGGCGAAGACACTGGTGCACGACGCCCCCGCGCCGTTCGCGGCGACGATCGCCGAGTTCGACAAGGACCGCGCACGCTTCGCCGGCGAGCCGCCCGCAGCGCCATGAGCGGTCCTTCCACCCTCGAGGACCGGCGCACCCGACTGGTCGCCGCCTGCGACCTCGAGCGCGTGAACCTGCGCCTCGCCTGGCAGGACGTGCGCGGAGCGGTCGCCCCGGAGGTCGGAGCGCGCCGCGCGAGACCCTGGGTCCTCCGCACCATCGGCTACGCGCTGCCGCTCATCGGCTACCGCAGGATGGGAACGGCGCTCCGCTTCGCAGCGGTGGGGCTGGCGGTGTGGCGCGCGGTGTCGTCGTGGCGCGCGCGGCAGCGCTAGGGAAGCTCTGCGAAAGTGGGCGCGGGCGCGACGCGAATGCCGGAGATGATCACGAGGCGCCGACCGCAGGGTGTGGCAGGCACCACACCCAAGGTCGGCAACGATGCGAGCGCTCCGGCATTCACGTCCCTTCGGGTTGGCCCGATATCGGGCGCCAGCGTCGCCCGGCGTCTTGCCGGTATTCCCGATACCGGGTGCGCCGCCGGTCTCGCCGTCATCCCGATCTCGGGCCAACGCGCACCACGCACTTTCGCAGAGCTTCCCTAGTC
>JADLBN010000056.1 GCA_020847675.1 Burkholderiales bacterium
AAGATGGAGATGCCCGAGGAGAAGATCCGCAAGATCCTCAAGATCTCCAAGGAGCCGATCTCGATGGAGACGCCGATCGGCGACGACGACGACAGCCACCTCGGCGACTTCATCGAGGACCAGTCGACCGTCGCGCCCTCGGACGCCGCGGTGAACGCGTCGCTGCGCGACGTGTGCAAGGACATCCTCGACACGCTGACCCCGCGCGAGGCCAAGGTGCTGCGCATGCGCTTCGGCATCGAGATGAACACCGACCACACGCTCGAGGAGGTCGGCAAGCAGTTCGACGTCACGCGCGAGCGCATCCGCCAGATCGAGGCGAAGGCGCTGCGCAAGCTCCGCCACCCGTCGCGTTCCGAAAAGCTCCGGAGTTTCCTCGAAGGCGAGTAGGCCCGCGGGTGCGCCGGGCTCGGCCCGGCGCTTGGTATGATCGCAACGCCCCGCTTCGCGCGGGGCGTTCGCGTTTCCGGGACGACCGACCTGCCGGGCGACCGCACGGCGGCGTCACGCATTGCCCGCCGCGATTCGCACGATGAACCTCGACGCCTATCTCCGCCGCATCCGCTATGACGGCCCCTCCGGCACCTCGCCGCAGGCGCTCGCGTCGATCGTCCGCTGCCACGCGATGGCGATCCCGTTCGAGAACCTCGCGGTGCTCGCGTCCGGTCCGCCCGACCTCGATCCCGACGCGGTGGAGGCCAAGCTCGTGGGACGCAGGCGCGGCGGCTACTGCTTCGAGCAGAACCACCTGCTTCTGGCCGCGCTGCGGGAGATCGGATTCGCGGTGGAGCCTCTCGCAGCGCGGGTGCGCTACGGACGTCTGCCCGGCACGCCAGCGCCGCGGACCCACATGGTGCTGCGGGTGCACTCGGGCGGCAGGACGTGGCTCGCCGACGCGGGCTTCGGCAACTTCACGCTCACCGCGCCGGTGGATCTCTCGGCGCCCGAGCCGCAGGACACGCCTCACGAGCGCGTGCGCGTGGCCGCAGTCGAGGGCGGATTCCTGCTGCAGATCCTGCTGGACCATGAGTGGCGCGACGTCTACGGCTTCGACCTCGCGCCACAGCTCGCCGTCGACTACGTGCAGCAGAACTGGTTCACCGGGACCTTCCCCGGCGGCCTGTTCACCGGCAACGTCGTCGTCACGCTGCCGAAGCGCGACGGGCGGTGCACGCTCTTCAATCGCACGCTGACCCGGCGAAGCGCGACAGGCGAACCGGAGCGCACGACGCTCGGTTCGATCGGCGAACTCTCGGCCGTGCTCGATACGACGTTCGGCCTGCGCGTCGAACCGCGGGAACTTGCGGTGGCGTGGAACGTCGGCGGACGCGCCCGGGAGCCCCGCGGGGGATTCGAGTAGCGCGCTCCGGCACGCGCAGCCCTCCGCCGCTCCCCGCCCCGAACCGCTTTCGCTAGACTCCCGTCGTGCTCCGCGCGATCCTGTCCGACGTCCACGCCAACCTCGAGGCGCTCGAAGCCTGCCTCGCCCACGCGCGCTCGAAGGGGGCGACCGGCTACGCGTTTCTCGGCGACCTGGTGGGCTACGGCGCCGACGCCTCGGCCGTGGTCGAGCGCGTTATGCAACTCGCGGCCGAGGGAGCGGTGGCGCTCAAGGGCAACCACGACGCGGCGATCGAGAAGCGCGACAGCTATTTCAACCACGACGCGCACGCGTCGCTCGACTGGGCCGCGAAGACGCTCTCCGACACCCAGAAGCGCTTCCTCGCGAGCCTGCCGCTGGTCGCGGAGACGAAGCCCGCGTGCTTCGTCCACGCGTCGGTGCGGGCGCCGGCCAAGTGGACCTACGTCGACAGTCCGGGAGCGGCGGAGAGCTGCACGAAGGCGGCGATCGCCGCGGTGACCTTCTGCGGTCACGTGCACGACCAGAAACTCTATTTCGGGAAGCCCAGCGGGCACATGACCGCGTTCACGCCGGTGCCCGGCGTGAACATCCCGGTGCGGGGCCAGCGGCGCTGGGTCGCCATCGTCGGATCGGTGGGCCAGCCGAGAGACCGCAATCCCGCTGCCGCCTACGCGCTGTTCGACGACGAGACGCGCGAGGTGACCTTCTACCGCGTGCCGTACGACCATCTCGCGGCGGCGCGCAAGGTCCGCGAGGCGGGACTGCCCGGCAGCCTCGCCTGGCGGATCGAAGCGGGGATCTGACATGCCGACATTGATCGCCCCCGGCGAGGCGATCGACGGCTACACCGTCGGCGCGCGGCTGCACGAGGGCGGCAACGGCTACATCTTCCACGCGAGCGCCGATCCTGCGCACGATCCGGGCTATCCGCTGGTGATGAAGGTGCCCGGCGTGGGCGCGGGCGAACCCACGCTCGGCGTCGTGAGCTTCGAGATCGAGAGCACGATCCTGCCGCGCCTTTCGAGCCGCCACGTGCCGC
The DNA here is from genome assembly GCA_020847675.1 of Burkholderiales bacterium. Lineage (GTDB taxonomy): Bacteria > Pseudomonadota > Gammaproteobacteria > Burkholderiales > Casimicrobiaceae > VBCG01. Next base: position 2,403 of record JADLBN010000056.1, read on the forward strand.
GGGTCGCCGCCGTCGGCACCGATCCGATGCTGCCCTACATCGTCATGGAGGCGATCGAGGGCGAGGGGCTCGCCGACGTGATCGGGCGCGCGCCGCTCCCCGCATCGGAAGTCGCGGACATCGGCGCGGCCCTTGCCGACGCGCTCTTCGACGTGCACCGGCAGAACGTCGTGCACCACGACCTCAAGCCGGAGAACTTCATCCTGCGCGACGGCGACGCGGTGCTGCTCGACTTCGGCCTCGCGCGCCACGCGGAATTGCCCGACCTCATCGAGGAGGATCGCGGCCTGCTCGGCGCCGGTTCGGCGGCCTACGTGTCTCCCGAGCAGCTCGCCGGCGTCCGCGGCGACCCGCGCAGCGACCTCTTCGGCCTCGGCATCCTGCTCTACCAGCTCGCGACCGGCACGACGCCGTTCGGCGAACCCGAGACCTTCGAGGGTCTCGAGGACCGGCGCTGGCGGGTGCCGGCGCCGCCGCGCGCGATCGTCCCGGGCATTCCCGCGTGGCTGCAGGAAGTGATCCTGCTCTGCCTCGAACCCGACCCGCTCCAGCGCTATCCGTCGGCGGGGCACGTGGCGTTCGACCTCCGCCATCCCGGGGAAGTGAAGCTCACCGCCCGATCCGAGCGCACGGAGTCCGCTGGCCTTGGCGAGCAGCTTCGCAACTGGTGGCAGGCGAAGGGTGCGCGCGCGGTCCCCGTCGCGCCGCGCACCGCGCTCTCGCGCATGCCGGTGGTCGTCGTCGCGATCGACACCGACCGCATCGACGACCCGCGGCACGAAGCGCTGCGCCGCGTCGTCGGCAAGGTCCTCGAGGCCAACGACGACTACCGGCTGCTCGTCGTCTCGGCGATCAAGGCGGCGCCGATGGGTGAAGGCAGCAGGCTGGAGGAGACCGCGTCGGGCCGCGTGCTCTCCCACCGCCACCTGCTCCGGGCGTGGTTCGCGCCGCTCAAGCGGCCACCCGAGAAGACCTCGCTGCACGTCGTCGAATCGCCGGATCCGGCGGTCACGATCCTCGAGATGGCGCGCGCCAACAGCGCGGACCTGATCGTGCTGGGCGCACCCGCGCCGCGAGCGCGCACGCTCGCATGGCGGCGTTCGACCGCGTCGAGCGTTGCCGCCGAGGCCGCGTGCAGCGTGTACCTGGTGCGGCTGCCGGGCACGTCGACGCCGCCCGACCCCGCGGCCGAGCCGGCCTGAGCGACGAGCGCCACACATCCGGGCGCCGTCGTCCGATCCGAAGCGCTTCCGCGAACCGAGCCGCGCCCGCGCGGCGGGCTACGCCTTGCGCGCGCAGACGACGTCCGGCTGGCCGCGTGGCGAGACGAGTGCCCGCGCCCCGTCGTTGCGCAGCGTGTGACGCGGGCCCTCGTAGGCCGCGCCAGGGTCCGGCGACCCGGCCACCGCAAGTTCCTGCTGGCCGACGCCGAAGCTCAGCGCGGCGACCGGCAGCTCGGTTCCGAGGTAGTAGTGGACGCTCGCCGTCCCGAGCCTGCCGCAGTCGTAGAGCGTCGCCATCGGCGATCGCGCCTCGCCGCTCTGCACCTGCAGTTCGCTGATCCGCGCCCGGTAGGCGTGCAGCGTGCAAGCCCGCAGGTCCGCGCTCCGCCCGCAGGCGTTGCGCTTCTGCGGCCACGCGCGCTGCGCGTCCCGCAACGCGATGCGCGCGCGTTCGCCCGGGGCGCTCTCTTCCGCCTTCCGGAACAGCACGACCATGCGCCAGTCGAGCTTCGCGAGCGCGTCGTCGCGGCAGACGAGTTGTTCGACCCGCGCGGTAGCCTTGGCGCAGTCGAACGACGGCTTCGCGGCGAGGACCGATGCCGGCAGCACGAGCACGGCGACGACGAGGACCTGCGTCACGGCACCTCCGCGGGACAGGCAGGGTTCGACCGGCTATCGTCACCGCGCCGGGAACGCTGCGTCAAGGCGATTCGTCGCCGCGTTCCTCGCGAGCGCCAGGCCGGGCACGCCTCGTCGCGTCCGGCGGCTCAGGGACGGCCGACGGATGCGCCTCGCGCGGCGCTCTCCGCACGCGAGCACGCCGCGAAGAACGCGTCCACCGCCGCCCCGCGCTCGGACGGCGACGCCCGCTCCCAGAAGTCGAGTCGGGAGCGGATGGCGTCCAGCCGCGTCGCGAACCCGGCGGCATCGCGGCCGAACGTGCGCGCCAGCAACCCGGCGCCGGCGCCGTAGTGCACGAACGTCGCCAGCGCGAGGTCCGGTTCGACGGCGAGCGCAGGCGCGCCGACGCGACCGATGCCGAAGAAGCCGAATCCTCGTCCGCGCCGCGCGGCCGCTTCGGCGACGCGGCCCACCACGCGCGGCGTCAGCGCCCCGAAGCGGCTCGCGCAACCGAGCGAGAGGGCGAGGTCGTTGACGCCGAGGTAGAGTTCGTCGATGCCGTCGACCGCGGCGATCTCGTCGACCGCCGCGAGTGCGTCGGCCTGCTCGACGATCGGGATCAGGATCGCGCGGCCGTCGATGCGGCGCGCCACGCGAGCGACCTCTGCCGCCGCATGCACCATCGGAAGCATCAGCGCCGAGACGCCGGCGCAGAGCAGGCGCTCGAGCGTCGCGTCGAGACGCGGATGAGGCGGATCGCAGCGGACGAACAACCGCCCGGTGCCGACCACCGCGCGGATCGCGGGGAGGCAGCGCTCGTCGTGGCCGGAAATCAGGTTGTCCGGACCGGATTGTCGCTCCGCCTTGCCGAAGCGCTCCAGGTCGGGGCCGATGCCCTCGACGCCGGCCGCAGCGGCGACCGCGGCGAGCGCCGCATCGTCGGTCCACAGCCTGAAGTGCATCGCGGACCCTCGTTCAGAAACGGTACGGAATGGCCTCGCTGTCCGGCGGAAGCCGCCAGAAGTCCGGACCGGCGTGGTCGAACAGCCGGTCCTGGAAGTTGAGGAAGGTCGCCCCGGCGCCGCCCATCGCCGCAACCCCGTGCCATACACCGGGCGGCAGGCCCACGAGGCAGGGCCGCGCGCGGTCCAGGAACAACTCGTCGACGCGCCCGCGCGTGGGGGAGCCCTCGCGGTCGTCGTAGAACACGGCCTTGAGCGCGCCGGACACGACGAAGAAATGGTCCCGTTGCGCGAGGTGCATGTGCCAGGCGGAGACCGCTCCCTGCCGCAGGTCCACGACGATGGTCTGCGCCAGCGACGCCGCCGCCCCGGGCCAGTCGTTCCGGTAAGCTTCGGTCGTCAGGCTGTTGCGTGTCACGATGTTGCGCACGTCGTGCACGACCACGCCGTCGATGTAGGTCCGCACGAGCGAATGGTCCGGGTTGACGGTCGGACCGTCCCGCTTCGCACCCGTCAGCATGTTCGAGGCTCCGGAATGAAGATCGACCTGTACACGATCGCCTGGAACGAGATGCGGATGCTACCGTACTTCCTCGACTACTACCTGCCCTGGGTCGACCGGCTGGTGGTGTTCGACGATGGCTCCGACGACGGCACCCGGGAGCGCCTCGCGGCGCATGCGAACGTCGAGGTGCGGCCGTTCCCCGAAAAGGGCGAATCGTTCGCGCTGGCCGCCCACGACATCTGGCAGAACGCCTGGAAGGAGAGCCGCGGCCGCGCGGACTGGGTGGTGGTCAGCAACATCGACGAGTTCATCTGGCACGCCGACGGCATGCGCCCGTATCTCGAGCGGTGCAGGAACGCCGGGGCGACTGTGATTCATCCACGCGGCTACGAGATGGTGGGCGAGGCCTTCCCCCCACCCGGCACGCCGCTCACGCAGGCGCTGCGGCGGGGCGTCCCGATGTACGGCTGCGACAAGCGCCAGGTGTTCGATCCGAATGCGATCGTGCACATGGGTTACGTGCCGGGACGCCACTCCGCCAACCCCTCCGGGCGCGCGGTGGACGCCCTTCCGGTCGAGACCCGTCTCCTGCATTACAAGTACGTGGACTATCACGGTTACCATCTGCCGCGGCAGACGGCGCTGGGCGCGCGGCTGCGCCCGGGCGATCGCACCAGGGGCCTCGCCGCCCAGTACGACTGGCCCGAGCCGCACCGGCGCGCCGCCTACGAGTGGCTCGACCTGCACGCGACCGACGTCTTCGCCCCGTGACCCCTCGCGGGCACGCGCAGAGGTCGAGCTGACGAGCCCTGCGTGCGCCGCCCGATCCGAACAGGCATCGCCTTCGTCGCACTGGCGATCCCGCTGCAGGGGTGCGTGCTCGACCGCGTGTTCGAAACCCACCGGCAGCTCTGCGATGCCTCGCCGCGGCAGGTGACGGTCGACCGCTCCTCCGGCAGCTACCGCGTCTGGTTCGACCGGCCGACGCTCACGCGCGACGACGTCGAGTGGCTGGTCGGGCAGCCGCCCACGCGTGCCGAACCGATCGCCGGCGGAGTCCGGCTCGCCTACGCTGCCACGCAGGTCGGCCGGCCGGCCGAACCGGGACGGGAACTGGTCGCGCAACTCGCCTTCCGCGACCAGGGCGACGGGCCGAAGCTCATTGCCGCGACAGCGCCCGCCCGCTTGTCCACCGTGGTGCCGCAGGAACTGATCGAAAGTGCGATCGCCGCGATCTGCCGGCCCGAGATCTCGCTCGCCCCGCCGGGCGCCCGGTTCGACATCTCCTCGATCGACGTGTCGACGCTTCCCGACGAGAAGCGCATCGTTTCGCTGCTCGGTCCTCCGTCGTTTCGCAACGGCACCGCGATCGGCTACGCGTTCTGCCTCGAACCCTGCGACCCGCGCGCGCGCCCGGTAGCAAGGGTGGTCGCGACGTTCGAACCGGACGGCCGCCCGCGTCGCGCGGAGATCGACTATTTCCGGTACCAGCTGACGGTCGACCTGGTCGGCAAGACCGCCACGGTCGCGCTCAGGCTTCCCTGAAAGAGAGGGACCCGGTCCTCCGCGCCGCGGAAGATGACCGGCACGGCACGCTGAACGCAGGTCGCGGAATCGGGTGCCGGAGTTCGACCGCACGCGCAGCGGGAGATGCCCGCGCGGCCCGCGGCACCGCGGCTTCCCCGCAGTCGCGGCGTCGATGCGAGGCTTCGTGATACCGTCGACGCGCGGCGAATCCGGTCACGCGCCGCTTGCAGCCACCGTGCGACGCATCCTCGCCGCTCTCACCATGCTTCTCGCGAGCAGTCCCGCCTTCGCGCAATCCGTCGCAGGCGAGGCCCGCGCCGAGGCGATCGAACTCGACGGGCAGTCGCTGGTCGTCGACGTCTACCTTCCCGCGGCGACGGCGCCGACGCGCGCGGCGATCATCGCCCACGGCTGGACGCGCTCGCGCGAGCAGCATCGCGACCAGGCGCGCGCGCTGGCGCAGGCGGGGTTCGTCGCGATCGTTCCCGACCTGCCGAACGTCCTCGACCTGTGGGGCAACGGAAGGCTGATCGTCGATCTGGTCGAAAGTCTCGAAACCGGCGCGCTCGGCCTGCCGCCGCTGCCCCGTTCGTCGATCGTGCTGATCGGCACTTCCGCGGGCGGCCTCGCGACGGTCCACGCCGCCTCGAAGCTGCCGGGCATCGCCGGGTGGATCGGCCTCGACCCGGTCGACCGCACCGGCACCGGCATCTACGCCGCGTCGATGCTCGAGGCGCCCGCCATCGTGCTCATCGGCGATGCGTCGGCGTGCAACCTCTTCGGCAGCGGCCGCTCGATCGCGCGTGCGGCGCCGCATCTCGTGCGCTCGGTGCGCATTCGGGGCGCCTCGCACTGCGACTTCGAGAGCCCGACGTCGAAGTTCTGCACCTCGCTCTGCGGCCGCGCGTCGCACGAGAAGCAGCAGGAGGTCGCGGATGCGACCGTCGCGGCCGCGCTCGAACTCCTGTCCGGATCCCCCGCCGGGACCGCGCAACCGGCGCGCGATGGGGGAGGCGAGCCGACCGCTCCGCCGCACCCGCCGGACGCGCGCCCTCGCGACGAGGTGGCGCCCGCCTCCGGCCCGAGTGTCCCGGACCCCCCCGCCGCATCGCAGCAATACCCGGATCGTTCCCGAATCCCTTGATGGCGGCCGACCACGGGTCGGATCGACGCCACGGCGCAATCGAGGTTGCGGTATAACGGCGCGAGGCCGGGGACCGCCACCACCCTGAACGTCGCCCGGCGACGCTTCGCCGATCGCGGGTTACCGCGACGAACACGGAGAGACAGCCATGCGCCTGCGCAGAGCCCGTCAGGATTCCGGAGCGTCGCCCTACCCCGAGGACTCGGTCGGCCGGATGATGGAGCCGCCGCTCGCGGTGTTCTTTCCGCAGCAGAGCGTCGGCGAGGCGATCGAGGCGATCCGCGAACTGGTCAAGTCGCAGTTCATCACCTACGCGTGGGTGCTCGAGGCCGACGGCAAGCTCGTAGGCGTCATCACGATGCGCGACCTCCTGTTCAACGACCGCGGCGCGAAGCTGGGCGAGGTGATGCTGAAGGGCGTGTTCGCGCTGAAGCTCGCGACGCCGCTGCTCGACGCGATGAAGCTCACGCTCGACAAGCACTACCCGGTGTACCCGGTGGTCGACGACGAAGGCCGCCTCAAGGGCACGATTCGCGGCCAGCGCATGTTCGAGGCGCAGGCGGTCGAACTCTCGGCGCAGGCGGGCGAGATGGTCGGCGTGACCAAGGAGGAACGCCTGGCGACGCACTGGCCGCGGAGCCTCCTGTTCCGCCATCCGTGGCTGCAGCTCAACCTGCTGACCGCTTTCGTCGCGGCGGCCGTGGTGGGCCTGTTCGAAGGCACGCTGCAGAAGATCGTGCTGCTCGCGGTGTTCCTCCCGGTGCTCGCCGGCCAGTCCGGCAACACCGGATGCCAGGCGCTCGCGGTCACGCTCCGGGGCATGACGCTCGGCGAGCTCAAGCCCGGCGACACGCCGAGGGCGGTCGCGAAGGAGGCGATCCTCGGGCTGTGCAACGGCGCACTGGTCGGGATCACCGCGGGACTCGGCATGCTGGCGTATGCGCTGATGCAGCACCATCCGCAGGCGTTCATGCTCGCCGGCGTGACGTTCCTCGCGATGATCCTCGCCTGCGTGGTCAGCGGCGTGTCGGGCGTGCTCGTGCCGACCGCCCTTCAGCGCCTGGGCGCCGACCCGGCGACCGCGTCCTCGATCTTCCTCACCACCGCGACCGACGTCGTGAGCATGGGTGCGTTCCTGGGGCTCGCGACGCTGCTCCTGGTCTGACGGGCCGTCGAAACGCGCATCGGGTCCGACGGGCGTCGCGCTCCGGGTCCGAGCCGGCCCGCGGGCGCCGTTGCGGCCGCGGATGCGGAATCAGCGCGGCGGGTGGCGCTCGCGCCACTTCGGAAGCAGCGCATCGTAGGCTTCGACGGCCCTGGCCATCTCCTCGTCCGGAATGACCAGCGCATCGTCGGCGCGCACGCGCTCGTCGTCGCGCAGCACCCGTCCCGCGTGGATGTTCGGACTCATGTCGCCCAGCCCGCGCTGCCCGGTCAGCTTGAACCGTTCGTAGTTGGGCGAGAGCGGCGTGGCGAGCCCGAGGAAGCGCGTGAGGCCGGCCAGCACCGACGCGGTGTCCGCAGCGAGCGCCTCGGCCTCGACGAGCGCCGCGCGCGGCCCCAGGAACTCGCTGTAGGTGTCGAGGCGCTGCAGCCGTTTGACGTAGTAGTTGACCGCGACGTCCGCCGAACTGATCGGCAGCACGTGTTCGTCGTAGCGCCCTGCGCGCATGATGCTCGGGATCGAGTCGCGCGGGTTGCGGACGAGAAACACCGTCTTGACGTCGTCCCGGCGCAGGATGCCGGCATCGACGATCGCGCTGTTGTGCAGGAGCTTGTCGAGCGCGTAGCGCCCCTTGCGGCGGGCGCCGGTGTGCTCCTCGATCCGCCTCGTCATGCTGCGGAGGTCGATCGGACTCTCGTAGTGCTGGTGCAGTTCGGTGTAGCCGTCGATCTCGGGGTGGCTCCCGAGAATGTGCGCGAGCAGCGTCGTCTGGCCGCGCATGTGCCCGAACAGCAGGATGTAGCCCCGATCCGACATTCCCGTGTCCGCCGCCGTTCAGGAGCGAGGCGCGTCCGGCCGGCCCGCGCCCCGGCCAGTGCTTGCGCGGGCGGCTTCCGCCGCGGCCTCCGCCTGCTGCCGGTTCATCTCGTCCCGCTTCACCGCCTGCTCGGTGATCTGCGTCCGGATGTCCGGGTAGCGGCGCAGGATCTCGTTGAAGTCGTCGGTCGTGAGCTTCAAGAACTTGCAGTAGTCGAGCGCGGTGACGTCCGCCGAGCGCGGCTGGCCCGAGATCAGCGCCATCTCGCCGAAGAAGCTGCCCGACCCGAGACGGATGTGCTGGCCGCCGACCGAGACCTCGACCTCGCCCGCCGAGAGGAAATAGGCCGCGTCGGCCTTGTCGCCGCGGTGGATGACACGCTCGCCGGGCTGCGCGCTCGCCGGCTGCAGGTGCAGCAGGACGACCTCACGCTGCTCGGGCGAGAGCGAGGCGAACATCGGAAAGTGCTCGACCAGTTCCTCGGGCGACAGCGTCTTGTGCGCGGCCGCGAGTTCTGCTGCCCTGGCGCGGGCGGTTTCGAGGTCGGCCTCGACGACGGCGAGCTGCGGCGCGCGCGCATCCTCGAATCGGGCCTTGAGCGCGGGCCGCGCCGCGATCGACGCAATGATCCGGTCCGCGGCGGAGTACGCGAACCGGTTGAGCGTGATGGTCACGAGCCCCGCAGCGAGAATCAGGTCGGAGCCGGTCTGCGGCAGGAGGCCGTACGAGAGGCCGAGGCCCGCGAGAATGAACGAGAACTCGCCAATCTGGGAGATCACGGCCGACATCGAGACCGCGGTCGACAGCGGATAGCCCATGAGCGACACGATCAGGAACGCGAAGAGGGCCTTGCCCGCGAGCACCACGAGCAGCACCAGGACCACCATCATCGGCTCACGCACCACGATCGACGGATCGAACAGCATGCCCACCGAGATGAAGAACAGCACCGCGAACGCGTCCTGGAGCGGCAGCGTGTTCGCCGCGGCCTTGTGCGACAGGTCGGACTCGTTCAGCACGACGCCCGCGAAGAACGCGCCGAGCGCGAACGACACGCCGAACAGTTCCGCCGAGCCGAAGGCGATGCCGACCGAGAGCGCGAGCACCGCCAGCGTGAAGAGCTCGCGTGACCCGGTCCGGGCCACCTGCCGCAGCAGCCAAGGCATCACCCGCGGTCCGACCGTGAGCACGATCGCGCCGAACGCACCGACCTTGAGCAGCGTGACGAGAAGAGAGACGAGGAGTCCATGCCCGGAACCCTGGGCCGCGCCGGGGACCTTGCCGCCGAGTACCTCGGCGAACGCCGGGAGAAGCACCAGGACGAGGACCATGGTCAGGTCCTCGACGATCAGCCAGCCGACCGCAACGCGGCCGTTGGTGGTCTGCAGCGTGCCGCGCTCCTCGAGCGCCTTCAGGAGCACGACCGTGCTCGCAACCGAGAGACACAGCCCGAGCACGAGGCTCGCCCCGAGCGTCCAGCCCCACAGCATCGCGAGCGCAGTGCCGGCGGCGGTCGCGACCACGATCTGCGCGACGGCGCCGAAGAGGACGATGCGCCGCACCGCCATCAGGTCGGCGACCGAGAAGTGCAGGCCCACGCCGAACATCAGCAGGATCACGCCGATGTCGGCGAGCTGGCCGGCGATCGCCGCGCTCGCGACCAGGTCCGGCATGAAGCGGCCGAGCAGCACGCCGGCGACGAGGTAGCCGACGAGCGGCGGCAGCCGCAGGCCGTTGGCGATCGTGCCGAGGATGAACGCCAGCACGAAGCCCACCGCGAAGGTGGCGATCAGCGTGACGTCGTGCGGCATTCGCGCTCCTCGTGGGCCGCCGCGCGGGCGCGGACAGGATCGGGCGCGGGATGCGGCCCGCGCGGATTGTGCCACGGCAGGGGCCCGTGCCGGAACCGCCCGGAGCGCGCATCCATCGTCAGCGCAACGCGCGCTTCGCGAGCCGGCCGGCCGCGACCAGCGCGAGCCCGGCCGCGAGTCCGACCAGCAGGCTCGACGCCAGCGGCAGTACGGCGACGATCAGGGCTCCCGCAGCGTCCGACGGGTCGAGTCGCGCCGCCAGTTGCTCGACCGCAGCACCCACGGGGGCGATCCCGTGGACCAGGATGCCGCCTCCGACCAGGAACATCGCCGCCGTCCCGACGATCGCGAGCGCTTTCATGAACCACGGCGCGAACGCGAGGATCGCACCTCCGAGCGCGCGCCGGAAGCGGGCGGCCGCGTCGTCCCCCGGCGTGCGCGCGAGCAGCACACCCGCATCGTCGAGTTTCACGATCGCGGCGACCAGGCCGTAGACGCCCACTGTCATCGCGAGGGCGATCGCGGACAGCACGGCGACGCGCGTGCCGAGTGCCGCGTCGGCGGCAACGCCGAGCGCGATCACGATGATCTCGGCCGAGAGCACGAAGTCGGTGCGGATCGCGCCCTTGATGCGGTCCCGCTCGAGCGCAACCAGGTCCACCGCGGAGTCCGCGACGGCACCTGCGAGCGAACGCCGGTGCGCGGCCTCGTCGGGTTCACCGCGCACGAGAAACCGGTGGACGAGCTTCTCCGCTCCTTCGAAGCACAGGTACGCCCCGCCTGCCATCAGCAGCGGCACGATCGCGCCGGGCGCGAACGCACTGACCGCGACCGCCGCGGGGACCAGGATCGCCTTGTTGACGAGCGAGCCTTTCGCCACCGCCCAGACCACGGGCAGTTCGCGATCCGCGCGCACGCCCGCGACCTGCTGCGCGTTGAGCGCGAGGTCGTCGCCGACGACGCCGGCGGACTTCCCTGCCGCGACCTTGGTGAGCGCCGAGACGTCGTCGAGGACGCTCGCGACGTCGTCGAGGAGCGCGAGCAGGCCGGCGAAGGCCATCGGGGATGCGGCGCCCTCGCGTCAGCCGCGCGCCGCGCCGGACGCTTCGCGTTCGCCCAGCGCGAGGTCGAGCCGCATCGCGTTCGCGAGAGCGTCGAGCGTGCGCTGGAGGTCCTCGCGCGCGACCGCGTTCGGCACGAACAGGAGCGCGCGCACGCGGAACTCGCGCGCGCCGCCGTTCGAGCCGTCGACCAGTTCGGTGTGCAGGTCCTCGATGCTGATGCCGCGGTCGGCGAGCGCCGCCGACAGTTCGCGCACGATGCCGGGACGGTCCGGCCCGGAGAGTTCCAGCGTCACGGCGCGCCTGCCCGCGGGTGCCGAAGCCGACTCGCTGCGTGCGATCATCACGCGCAACCCGGACGATTCGAGTGACGCGAGAGCGTTCGCGAGGGCGTCGGCGTTCCCGGGCGGCACGTCCAGGTGCACGATGCCGGCGAACTGCCCGGCGAGATTCGACATCCGGCTCGCCGCCCAGTTGGCTCCGAAGCCCTTCGCACGATCGGAGAGGAGCCGCACGATGCCGGGCCGGTCCGGCCCGATCACCGTCGCGACCAGCGAGACCGCGCGCGAGGGTTCCCCTTCGGTGAGCGTCACGGTGCGCCGGATCATCGGCGCGCGCGTCGCGAAGCGTTCGTCCTGCCGGTGCGCGGGTACGCTGCCGTGCTCGCGCGCGTGACGCACGACGCGCTTCAGGAGATCGAGTCCCATGGGCGCGAGCGCCCGCTCCCACAGGTCGCGCGCCGACTCGCCCTTCGCCACGAAGCACCAGTCCTGCATCGCGACCGCGCCCGCATCCCAGCCGTCGGCGAGGTGGTACACCGACCCTCCCGCGATCGGATCACCTTCGAGAACCGTCCACTCGACCGCCGCGATGCCGCGGTGGCGCGGCAGGAGCGACGGATGGTAGCCGATGCCGCCGAGCCGCGAGCGCGCGAGCGCGTCGTTGGAGACGCGCGCGTGGGTGTGCGCGGCGACGATGAGATCGGTTCCCTCGGCGATGGCGTCGCCGGGGACGATCTTCGGGTTCGCGAGCACGTGGACCGGAATCCCGAGCTTCTGCGCAGCGAGGGCGAGGCGGTCGTCCGCCGCGGGCGCCACCACGCGCGCGACCGACGCTCCGTCGCGGACCAGCGCATCGAGAACCGCGCCGCCGAAGTAGCGCGAGCCGACCAGCGTGAGCTTCATCCTTCTCTCTCCCTCGTGCCGCCGCCGGTCACGCCGGGGCGCGTTCGTCGATGAGTCCGCGGTCGGCCAGCATCGGCTCGATCGCCGGGTCGCGTCCGCGGAAGGCGCGGTAGGTCGCCGCCGGGTCGACGCTCCCACCGGCCGCGTACACATGGCGCCTGAGCCGGGCCGCGAGCGTCGGGTCGAACACGTCGCCCGACTCGACGAAGGCCTCGAACGCGTCGGCGTCGAGCACTTCGGCCCACAGGTAGACGTAGTAGCCGGCGGCGTAGGACGAGCCTCCGAACAGGTGGTCGAAGTGCGCGAGCCGGTGGCGCATCGCAATCGCGCCCGGCATCCCGATGCGGGCGAGCTCCCGCGCCTCGAACTCGCCGAGGTCGAGCTGCTCCGGATGCTCGTGCGCGTGGAGCGCCATGTCGAGGAGCGCGCAGGCGACGTACTCGACCGTCTCGAAGCCCTGGTTGAACGCGCGGGAGGCGCGCAGCCGCCCGATCAGCGCCTCCGGAATCGGCTCACCGGTGACCGCGTGAAGCGCGTGGCGGCGCAGCACCTGCGGCTCGAACGCCCAGTGCTCGAAGAGCTGCGAGGGCAGCTCGACGAAGTCGCGCAGCACGTTCGTGCCGGCGAGACGCTCCCAGGTCACCTGCGAGAGCAGCCCGTGCAGCCCGTGCCCGAACTCGTGGAACAGCGTGCGGAGGTCGTCCGCCGACAGGAGCGTGGGCTCGCCGTCGGGCGCCTTCGCGAAGTTGTTGTTGTTGACGATGACCGGCAGCGCACCGTTCGCCCTCGACTGCTGCCGGAAGCTCGACATCCACGCGCCGCCACGCTTGCCCGGTCGCATGAAGTTGTCGGACAGGAAGGTGCCGATGGTCTCGCCCCGGGCATCCTGCACGTCGTAGACGCGCACGTCGGGGTGGTAGACCGCGACGCCCCCGCAGCGCACGAAGCGCACGCCGAACAGCCGGCCGGCGCAGTCGAAGGCGGCCTCGAGCATCCGGTCGAGCGTGAAGTAGGGCTTCACCTCGGCGTCGTCCACATCGTAGCGTTCGCGCCGGACCCTTTCGGCGTAGTGGCGCCAGTCCCAGGGCTCGATCGGGTGCGATGCGCCGCTGGCGCGCGCCGCCTCCGCGAGCGCCTCGCGTTCGGCCAGCGCTTTCGCTCTCGCCGGTTCCCAGACGCGTTGCAGGAGACGGGCCACCGCGGCGGGCGTCTTCGCCATGCGGTCGACCAGCGCGTAGTCGGCGAAGGTCCGGTAGCCCTGCAAGTGGGCGAGTTCCCGCCGCAGCGCGAGGATCTCGCGGGCGACCGGCCGGTTGTCGCGCGAAGGATCGCGTTCGCCGCGCCGGGTCCACAGCCGCCACGCGCGCTCCCGGAGGTCGCGCCGTTCCGACCACTCGAGGAACGGCACGACGAGCGAACGGGAGACCGGGATCCAGCCTCGGTGCGCGAGGGCGCGTTCGCTGGCCGCCTCGCGCGCGGCCTCGCGCAGCCACTCCGGCAGGCCGGCGAAGTCGCGCTCGTCGTCGAGCGGGATCCCTCGCGTCTCCTCGTCGTGGAGCACGTTCTGCCGGAACGTCGTCGTCAGGCCCGCGATCCTCTCGACGATCGCCGCGACGCGCGCGCGCGCTTCCCGGGCGAGCTTCGCGCCGGCCATCGTGAAGTCGAGGTGCGCGCGCTCGACGAGCATGCGCTCCTCGGGTCCGAGGGCAGCGCCGTCGAGCCCCGCGCGGATCGCCTCGATGCGTGCGAAGAGCCCCTCGTCGAGCAGGATCGCGGTCCGGTGCGCGGCGAGCTTCGGGAGCATCTCGCGCTCGACCGCCTGCAGCGCGGCAGTGCTCGCGGACGAGGCGAGGTTGTTGAACGCCGCGGCGATCCGCGCGAAACGGCGGCCCGAAGCGTCGAGCGCGGCGAGCGTGTTCCCGAACGTCGGCGGCGCGGGATTGCGCGCGATGGCGTCGACCTCCGCGCGATGCTCGCGCATCGCGAGTTCGAGCGCCGGAGCGAAGTGCGAGGCGTCGATGCGGTCGAACGGCGGCAGGCCGAAGCGCCCGGTCCAGGCTTCGAGCAGGGGATTGTCGCGACTGGGTTCCATGACGTTCGCCGGCGCGGCGGCGAAAAAAGGCGGCATTGTCCCATGTCCCGGACCCGCCGTGCCCGCGGCCCCGTAAAGGGGGGATGGCAGGAAGCCGCGGGCCTTCTCTCCGCCTGCGCGGACCGGCACCGATCCGGTGCAGGCAGCACGCCGTCCATCGCGCCAGCCGCACGTCCGCGACGCGCCAGCCGGAGGTGCGGCGCGAGGCCGGATCGCCGGTTCGTGGTAAACATCGGGTCTTCGACCCGCCCCGACCTTGCCGCCGTGGACAAGCCCTGCGCACCGAGCTGCGACCGCAACCGCGGTCCGATCCTCGCGGTATTGCGCGAGCGCTTCGCCGGCCGGACGAAAGTGCTCGAGATAGGCAGCGGGACCGGCCAGCACGCGGTGCACTTCGCGGCCGCCTTGCCGCACCTCGTCTGGCAGTGTTCGGACCGCGAGCCGCAGCTCGCCGGCATGCGCCTGTGGCTCGACGAGGCCGCGCTGCCGAACACGCCGGCTCCGATCGCGCTGGACGTCAACGGCGCGTGGCCGGCGCAGCGCTACGATGCGGTGTTCAGCGCCAACACGCTGCACATCATGGGCTGGCCGGAAGTCGAGAGCCTGTTCGCGGCGCTGCCGGGTGTTCTCGCAAACGACGCGACGATGGTCGTCTACGGGCCGTTCAACGTCGCCGGACGGTTCACGAGCGAGAGCAACGCGGCGTTCGACGCACGGTTGAAGGCCGAGGCGCCGCACCGGGGCCTGCGCGACGTCGAGGCGGTCGACGCCCTCGCACGCACCTCCGGACTCGCGCTCGTCGAGCAGCGCGAGATGCCGGCCAACAACCTCTGCCTCGTCTGGCGCACGGGAACCTGAACTCCGCATGCGCATCCAGATCCTCTCCGACCTGCATCTGTCCCGCGGCGGGCTCGAGGTGCCGCGGACCGGCGCGACGCTGGTCGTGCTGGCAGGCGACGTCGCGCGCCCGCGCGACGCGATCCCCTGGGCCGCGCGCATCGACCGCCCGGTGCTCTACGTGCCCGGCAACCACGAGTTCTACGGTTCGGCGCCCGGCGCGACGCTGCGCGAGATCGCTGCGCTCGCGGCAGGAACGAACGTCACCGTGCTCGACGACGCCGAAGTCGTGGTGGAAGGCGTCCGCATCCTCGGCAGCACGCTGTGGACCGACTTCCTGCTCGACGGCGACGGCGAGGCGCGCGAGCGCGCGATGGACGAGGCGCAGCGGCTCGTGCACGACTTCACGCGCATCCGGGAGGACGACGGTTCGCCGTTCACGCCCGCGTCGTCGGCCGCCCGGTTCGCGCGGCACGCGGCGTGGCTCGCCCGCAGGCTCGGCGAGCCGCACGACGGACCGACGGTCGTGATCACCCACCACGCTCCCGCCCGCGGCAGCGTGCACCCGCGCTTCGCGGGTTCACCGCTCAATGCCTGCTTCGTTTCCGACCTCGGGCGCCTCATGGGCGCCGAGCGCGTGCAACTCTGGATCCACGGCCACACGCACGACGGCTTCGACTACGACGTCGCCGGCACCCGCGTGCTCTGCAACCCGCGCGGCTACGCGAAGGACGGCGTGAACGAGAACGCGGCGTTCGACCCGGCGCTGTGCGTCGAGGTCGGCTGACCGCGCCCCCGTCAGGCCACGAACGGTCCGGGAACCGGCACCTCGCCGACCGCCTGCCGAAGCACCGCCCAGTGCATCGCCTCGTCGCCCAGGATGCTGGCGGCGGCCTTCGCGAGACCACGGTCACCGAACGCGGGCACCGCGCCCAGATAGGCGCTCACCGCGGCGCGTTCGAGTCCGGCGGCAAAGCGAAGCACGTCCTGCTCGGTCTTGAGCGTCTCGACCGGGAACGCGTACGTTACCTTCGCCGCGGCCGGATTCCCGCCCAGCGCGCGGACGGTCTTGTCGAGCAGGTCGGCGTGCGCCCTGTGGTGTCCCTGGAACGTCACCGCGAGGTCGAGCGCCGGCTTCTTCAGGAGGCCGCTCTGCGCGCCGACCGTGTAGGCGGCGATCGCCTCCAGTTCCGAGCCGAGGGCCGCGTTGAGGATGCCGACGTCGGCGGCGGTCCCGGTGGCGCCCCGCGCGAGCGAGGATCGGCCGGCGAGCATCGCCACGGCCGCGGCGGAGAGCGCAACGCCCGAAGTGCCGAGGAAGCGGCGGCGGGCGGCGGCGAGATCTTGACAGCGGGACATCGCGAGGAACGGCATGTCAGTTCTCCTGGGTGGGGCCGCGGCGCGCCGCGCCGGGCGCGCCCGCGAGCCGGTCGAGCACGTCGGCGACGATGCGATCGCATCGCTCGCCGTCGAATCCGAAGGCGCCCTCGACCGCGACGTCGATCTCGCGCGCGAGCGACTCCCGCAGCTGGCCGCGCGCGCGGAAGAACCGCGTCCGCACGGTGGCCTCGGGAAGATCCAGCGCCTGCGCGGTCTCTTCGACCGACAACTCCTCGATCGCGCGCATCACGAACACCGCGCGAAACGCGTCGGGCAGTGCGTCGACCGCGCGTTCGATCAGCGCGCGTGCCTCCGCGCGTGACGCGGCCGCGTCGGGCCGTTCGGGTGCGGAAGGGTTCGCGTCCTCGTCGTCGATCCGGTCCAAGTCGATCTCTCCGTCGATGCGAAGGATCTCCGCGGTGCGAAGGCGCTTGCGCCGTCGCGCGAGCGCGACGTTCACCGCGATGCGCGTGAGCCAGGTCGAGAGCTTCGACTCGCCGCGGAAACGCGCCATCGCGTGCCAGGCGTCGAGCCAGGCGTCCTGGACCGCGTCCTCGGCCTCCGCGTCGTCCTTCAGGATCGCGCGCGCCGCCCGGTAGAGCACGCGGTTGTGGCGTCTCATCAGGACTCCGAACGCAGCGCAGTCGCCGCCGGCGATGCGCGTGGCGAGGTCGGGATCGGACAGGCCGGCGGGGTTCGATCGGTTGTCTGGAGCCGGAGTCATGGCAGTTCCTCGTTCACGCCATTGGATGCCGAGCGCGGTCGGCGCGTTCCCGCCGCCGTTCGTCGCACCGCGCAACCGGACGGTTGAAATGCCGCCGGCCGGACCGACTATGCTGTTCGCCGGACTGGCGTGCAACGCGGTCGTCCCCACTCCTCTCATGGATTTCCGCACGCCCCACGCAACGCACACGAGCTCGCCGCGCGCGAAGGAGAGTTTCCGCCTCGCGCTGCGCGTCACGCTCGCGTTCGTCGGCCTGCTGTGGGGATTCCAGATCGTGGACACGCTGCTCGGCCTCGACGCCTCGCCCTTCGGCGTGCGTCCGCGCTCCGTCGAAGGGCTCGTGGGCATCCTGTTCGCGCCGCTGGTGCACGCCGGCTTCGAGCACCTGCTGCAGAACACATTGCCGCTCGTCATCCTCGGCACGACGATGCTGCATCTGTATCCGCAGGCGAGCCGCATCGTCCTGCCGGCGGTGTGGCTCGGTCCCGGCCTCGCCGTCTGGCTGTTCGCGCGCGGCGGCGTCCACCTGGGCGCGAGCGGGCTCGTCTACGGCCTCATCGCCTACGTGTTCGCCTCGGGGATGATCCGCCGCGATCGCCGCGCGCTCGCGGCCGCACTGGCAGTGGCGATGCTCTACGGCGCTGCCGTATGGGGCGTGCTGCCGATCCAGCGCGCGGTGTCGTGGGAGACGCATCTCGCCGCCGCGATCATCGGTGTCGTGCTCGCGATCGCGTTGCGCAGACGCGATCCGGTGCCGGTCGTGCGCTACGAGTGGGAGGGGCGCGACGACGTGATCGATCTGGACCCGACAGGCGAAGAACCCCGCGCCGCGCGGATGCCCGGGGCCGGCCCGACGCTGCACTAGGCCGGACCGGCTGCGCGCGGAATGCTCCCTTGCGCGCCGCGGCCGCGTGCCGCACCATACGAAGCCCTCGCGCGGCGCAGGACCGGTACGGCGTCGCGCGCGGCGATCTTCGACCAACGTGACGAGACCCCCCGCGACCGATCCATGGCCGGGAGTTCGCGGACCTGCTGCCGATGCCGCTGCGCGCCCGATCCATTTTCCGAACGCCGGTCGCAGGCGGTGCCGCCGCATGCCTGGCTGCGATGCTCGGTGCGTCCGGTTGCGCATCCCCTGCCGTCGAACCCTGCCGCTCGGGCGAGACGGCGATGGTGTCCGACACGCTCACCTTCGGCACCAACAAGCCCGGCGGCGTGGTCACGGCCGACGAGTGGCGGGACTTCCTCGCGGCCGGCGTCACGCCGCGCTTTCCGCAGGGAATCACCTCGTGGAGCGCCGCCGGACAGTGGCGGGGGGCCTCCGGCGTGCTCGAGCACGAGGCCTCGTACGTGCTGCAACTCGTCCACGCCGACGGCTCCGACGAGGAACGCCGGGTGCGCGAGGTGATGGACCTCTACCGCAAGCGCTTCGAGCAGGAGGCGGT
>JADLBN010000057.1 GCA_020847675.1 Burkholderiales bacterium
CGAGCGCGGGGTAGAGGATCTCCTCGACGATCGGCGAGAGCCGGTGGATCTCGTCGATGAACAGCACGTCGCGCGGCTCGAGGTTGGTGAGGAGCGCGGCGAGGTCGCCGGGCCGTTCCAGCACCGGACCGGACGTCTGGCGGAGGTTCACGCCCAGTTCGTGGGCGACGATGTGGGACAGCGTCGTCTTGCCCAGGCCCGGCGGGCCGAACAGGAGCACGTGGTCGAGCGCCTCGTTGCGCTTGCGCGCCGCCTCGATGAAGATCGAGAGCTGGCCGCGGACCTTCTCCTGGCCGACGTACTCGTCGAGCATGCGCGGTCGCAGCGCGCGCTCGAAAGCCTCCTCGCGCGCGTCCGCGGGCTTCGCGGCGACCACGCGGTGGAAGGCGTCGCTCTCGATGGCCATCGCGCGATTCTAAGCCGGAGGCCGGCGCGACCGCCCTCGACCCGCCGTCACGCCTTCGCGAGGCGCTTGAGCGCCTGGCGGATGCCGTCGGCCACGGCGATGCCTTCGGGCAGATCCTTGACCGCCGCGACCGCCTCCTTGTCGCTGTAGCCCAGGGCGAGCAGCGCGTTCAGGATGTCGGACGAGGCGGGGACCGCGCGGTGGATTCCGACGGCGGTCGCGAGGTCGGCGCCGAGCTTGTCCTTCATCTCGAGCAGGATGCGCTCCGCGGTCTTCTTGCCGATGCCGGGAATCCGGGTCAGGCGACCCGAATCCTGGAGCGTGATCGCCTGCGAGAGTTCCGCGACCGACAGGCCCGACAGCACCGACAGCGCGATCTTCGCACCGATGCCGCTGATCCTCGTGAGCAGGCGGAACGCGCGCCGCTCGCTCTCGGTCCCGAAGCCGTAGAGCAGGTGCGCGTCCTCGCGGACGACGAGGTGGGTGAAGAGCGTCACCCTGCCGCCGGACTCCGGCAGGTTGTAGAACGTGCTCATCGGCACGTCGACTTCGTAGGCGACGCCGCCGACGTCGATCAGGATCTGGGGCGGGTTCTTCTCGAGGAGGGTGCCGGTGAGTCGGCCGATCATCGTCGCGGTGCGCGGGAGGCTGGGTGCGCGATTATCGCACGATCGTTCGACGCGGAGGCTTCCTTCGCGGGCAGCGAACCGAGGTGCTCGAGCGCGA
Organism: Burkholderiales bacterium; assembly: GCA_020847675.1. GTDB lineage: Bacteria > Pseudomonadota > Gammaproteobacteria > Burkholderiales > Casimicrobiaceae > VBCG01. The sequence continues at coordinate 1,133 of JADLBN010000057.1, forward strand.
CATGGAGCGAGGCGGCGATCATCGGGCCTGCGCGGATCAGGTCGGGCGAAGGCGGCAGCAGGTCGGGAATCATGATCGGGTTCATGCCGGCCGCGATCGCCGCGAACACGCCCGCTTCGGAGTCCTCGAGCACGACGCAGTCGCCCGGCGCGACGCGCAGGCGTGCCGCCGCCTCGACGAAGATGTCGGGCTCCGGCTTGCCGCGCGGCACTTCGTCACCGCCGACGAGGGCGTGAAGCCGCGAGGCGAGACCGACGCGCCCCAGCTTCGCCAGCGCGCGTTCGCGCCGCGTCGACGTCGCCACGGCGCGGGGAATGGCTGCCTCGTCGAGCCACGCGAACAGTTCGGCGACGCCGTCCTTCAGCGCGAGGCCCTCGCGCTCGACGAGGCCGTCGTAGGTGTCGCGCCACGCCGCCATCAGACGATCGGCCGGATACCGGGGTCCGTGGTGCTCGATCACGAGCGCGCGGCAGTCGGCGAAGTTGCGGCCGACCATGCGCGAGGGCAGGGCCGGGTCGAACGTGAGGCCCAGGGCGGACGCAGCCAACGACCAGGCGCGTGCCGCGAGCGGTTCGGTGTCGATGAGCGTGCCGTCCAAGTCGAGGACGACGGCCTGCGGCCGGAACGAGGGCGTCATCGGAGCGCCGCGACGGGGAGGGTTGCGCGCGATCCGGGCCGAAGCCCGCGGCCGGACGCGCGGGCGAGCGTCACGTCGATCGCGCGCGCACGCGCAGCATTCGGCCGCGGCGCATCCGCGGCGTTCCTCGCGCGAGCGATCCGACGCCCGAGGTCGCGTGCGCGTGGCAGACCGCGGCGGCGAGCGCGTCGGCGGCATCGGGCGACGGCAGGCCAGGCAGGTCGAGCAGGCGGCTCACCATCGACTGCACCTGCGCCTTCGCAGCGCGGCCGCCGCCGACCACGGCCTGCTTGATCTGGCCGGCCGTGTACTCGTGCACCGGGAGGCCCGCGAGCACCGCCGCGGCGATCGCAGCCCCGCGCGCCTGGCCAAGGGCGAGCGTGGAGGTCGGGTTCACGTTGACGAAGACCTTTTCGACGACGACTTCGGCCGGCGCGTACTCGGCGATCACGTGGGCGAGATCGCGGACGATCACGCCGAGGCGGCGGGGCATGCCTCCGGTTCCGGTGCGCACCACGCCGCTCGCGACGTAAGCGAGGTGCCCGCGTGTCGCGTCGATGACGCCGAAGCCGGTCAGCCGCAGTCCGGGGTCGATGCCGAGAATCCGCCGCCGGGCGGACTCTTCCGCGGCGTCGCTCCGAAGCGTCACCCGCGTCGGGGTCACGGGCGGCGTCCGGTCAACGCAGGCCGGCGCCGGCGCGCGGTGCGTTCACGCGTCCTCGAACACCGCGGACGTGTAAACCTCCTGCACGTCGTCGAGCGACTCGAGGGCGTCGATGAGCTTGCGCATGCGCTCCGCGTCCTCGCCCTTCATCGCGACCTCGTTCAGCGGCTTCATCACGACCTCGGCGGCGTCGGGCGCGAGCCCGGCCTTGTCGAGCGCGTCCTTCACCGCGATCAGGTCGAACGGGCCGGTCACGACCTCGAGACTGCCGTCGTCGTTCGTGACGACGTCCTCGGCACCCGCGTCGATCGCCGCCTCCATCACCTTGTCCTCGTTCGTGCCGGGCGCGAAGACGATCTGGCCGCAGTGATGGAACAGGAAGGCGACCGAGCCGTCGGTGCCGAGGTTGCCGCCGAACTTCGAGAACGCGTGGCGCACGTCGCCCGCGGTGCGCGCCCGGTTGTCCGTCATGCAGTCGACGATCACCGCGGCGCCGCTGACCCCGTAGCCCTCGTAGCGGATCTCCTCGTAGCTCACGCCGTCGAGCTGGCCCGCGCCGCGGCGGATCGCGTTGTCGATCGTGTCCTTCGGCATGTTCTGCTCGCGCGCCTTGTCGATCGCGAGGCGCAGGCGCGGATTGGACGACGCGTCAGGCCCGCCCAGGCGCGAACTCACGGTGATCTCCTTGATGAGGCGCGTGAAGATCTTGCCGCGCTTCGCGTCGGCTGCGGCTTTCTTGTGCTTGATGTTCGCCCACTTGCTGTGGCCGGCCATGGCGGGGGAATCGGGCGGGAGGTGGGAGGGGAATTATAGCGGGTGGGGCGATGGGCGATGGGCGAAAACCTTGCGCCGGCGCGACGTGCTCTTCCCATCGCCCATCGCCCCTACAACACCCCCTGCTGCTGCAGGAAGTTCCGCAGCACCGACAGCCGCACGACCGCGTCGTTGATCTCGAGCATCCCCTGCTTGGCCGACAGCGGAAGCGGCAGGAACTCGGCGAGCCGGTATCCGACCCAGCTCGAATCGCCATAGTCGAGCGAGGAGGGAAAATGCTTCGGTCCGATGCGCGCGGCGGCGAGTTCGAGCAGGCGCGCGAGCGGTGCGGCGTCGTCCGGAAGCGGCACCCGCGGCTCGTTCGGGAGGCCGATCACGTCGGCGACGATCAGGTTGTCGCGCTCCACGCGGTGCTCCCGCACCCGGAACCGGGTGAGGCCCTCGGTCGCGAGGTGCAGGATGCCGAGGTCGGGCATCTCCCAGCCGGTGATCGTCGCGAGCGTCCCGATCTCGGCGAAGGCGGGCGGGCTGCCGCGCGTCGCGACCTCGTCGCCGGAGGTGATCATGACGACGCCGAACGGCTTGCCGTCCTTCATGCAGGACTTCGTCATGTCGATGTAGCGCTGCTCGAACACCTTGAGCGGGAGTTGCCCGCCGGGGAACAGCACCGCGCGCAGCGGGAACAGCGGGATCGTCGCGCTCGACGCGCCGCGTCCGACCGGAAACCACGACGGCGGCATCAGGCTTTGCTCGCGTCCGGAGGCGGGCGCCGCTCGCCCTGGCGCGGGCCGGGCGCGTGCGCGACGCCGGTACCGGCAGCCAGGAGGCACTCGAGAAGCCGCAGACCGCGGGGCGAGCCCGAGGCGCCGGTGAACGCCAGCGTGACCGTGAGCGGGGCCGGCACCGCGTCCTCCCGTATCAGTGCAGTTCGCGGTGACGGCGCAGCACCTGGTAGCGCGACTCGAACGCGCGGGCGAGGCGTTCGACCAGGTACACCGAGCGGTGCCGTCCGCCGGTGCATCCCACCGCGACGGTCAGGTAGTTGCGGTTGTCCCGCGCGTAGTCGGGCAGCCAGCTCGCGACGAAGTGGTAGATGTCGCCGTACATGCGCTCGACCTCGGGCGCGCGCTCGAGGAACTCGACGACGCCGGCGTCGCGCCCGGTCTGCGGAGCGAGTGCGGGCTCGTAGTGCGGGTTGGGGAGGCATCGGACGTCGAACACGAGATCCGCGTCGAGAGGGATGCCGACCTTGAATCCGAACGACTCGAAGAGCAGCACGAGCCGGGACGGATCGACGCTCAGGAACTCCCTGACCCAGTTCCTCAGCGCCGCCGCCGGCAGCTCGCTCGTGTCGAACACGGTGCCGAGCAGGCGCGCCTCGGCGAGCTGGTCGCGCTCGTGGCGGATCGCCTCGACGAGCGTGCGCTCGCCGCTCGAGAACGGGTGGCGCCGCCGCGTCTCGGAGAATCGCTTGACCAGCGTCTCGACCGTCGCGTCGAGGAACACGAAGCGCACGTTCCATCCGCGAGCCTTGAGCGCTTCGAGCGTCGCGCCGAGTCCCTGGAGTCCCGGACTGCTCTTCGCGTCGAGCGCGATCGCCACCCGCCGGTCGCCTCCGGCACCCTTGAGATGGTCGGCCGTCGGCACGACCAGCGCCACCGGCAGGTTGCCGATCGTGTCGTAGCCGGCGTCCTCGAAGGCTGCGAGCGCGACGCTCTTGCCGGAGCCCGAGACGCCGCCGATCAGCACGAGATCCATGTTTCAGGTATC
>JADLBN010000058.1 GCA_020847675.1 Burkholderiales bacterium
CCCACGACATCGAGGAGGCGATCTTCATGGCGAGCCGGGTGGTCGTGATGAGCGCGCGCCCGGGGCGGATCAAGGCCGACGTCCCGGTGCCGATCCCGCATCCGCGCCACTACACGGTGAAGACGACGCCCGCGTTCTCCGCGCTCAAGGCCCGACTCACCGAGGAGATCCGTGCCGAGGCGCTCAAAGTCGAAGGCGCTTCACTCGCCGGTGTCTGACACCGTTTTACGCCGCGGCGTCCTGCGCGTCCTCCTCGCTGCTGCGCTGGGCGCGTTCGCAGGGTGCGCCACCGTTTCCGCGGTCGATCGCGCCCGGGTCGAGACCGGCGGCAAGGTCGTCGAGGCGCGGCTGGGTTGCGCGCACCGCGAGCCGCTCGCGTTCACGCCGGGGCACCTCGACTCCGGCCGGCCGCTCGCGGTCGTGTCCTGGAACATCCACAAGAACGCCGACCCCGGATGGCAGGACGACCTCGCGCGCTTCGCCTCCGGGAGCGACCTGGTTCTGCTGCAGGAGGCCTCGCTCACCGACGAACTGCGCGGCGTCCTCGGGAAGTCGGCGCGTCACTGGGTGCACGCCGACGCCTGGGAGTACGAAGGTGTCGCCAACGGGGTTCTCACCGGCGCGGCCGTCGCTCCCTACGACGCCTGCCTGCAGCGCGCCGCCGAGCCGCTCATCACGTTGCCCAAGTCGGCTCTCGTGGCGTGGTACCGCGTCGCAGGGCGCACCGAAACGCTCGCAGTCGCGAATCTGCACGCGATCAACTTCACCCTCGCCCTTGGCGCGTACCGCGAGCAGCTGGACGCACTCGGCACGGTGCTGGACTCGCACCGTGGCCCGATGATCGTCGCCGGCGACTTCAACACCTGGAGCGTCTACCGCGTCGAGGCGGTGCACGCATTCGCCACCCGACTCGCGCTGTCGGAGGTGAAGGCCTCGCGAGGCGAGCGCACCGTCTTCTCCGGGATGCCGGTCGACTACCTGTTCGTGCGCGGCTTCGATGTCGTCGACGCGTGGGTGGACGAGGTCGCGTCGTCGGATCACTCGCCGATCCTCGCCACGCTGCGCTGGGAGCGGCGATGAAGCGGACGATGCGTACGACACTTGCGGTGGCCGCCTGCGTGGCCTGCGTTGCGCCGGGCCTCTCGCGGGCCACGCCGGACGCGAAGGCCCAGGGCGAGATCGACCACCTGCTCGCGTTCGTCGCGGCATCGCCCTGCCGGTTCGTTCGCGGCGGAACCGAGTACGACGGGAAGGCTGCCCGGGACCACCTCGCCCGCAAGCTCGACGCCGTGCGCTCGCGCCTCGCGACCGCCGACCAGTTCGTCGGACGCGTCGCATCGTCGAGCAGCCTCAGCGGAGAGCCCTACCTCGTGCGCTGCGGCACCCGCGAACTCACCGCACGCGCGTGGCTCGACGATGAACTCGCGCGCTTCCGCCGGGGCGGGAAGCTTCAGTAGCCGCCGCCCGCGAGCTGCCAGCGCCACGCATCGGCGCAGATCGCATCGAGGTCGCGTCGCGCACGCCACGCGAGGAGCGCCTCCGCGCGGGCAGGATCGGCGTAATAGCACGCGACGTCGCCGGGCCGCCTGGGCACGAAGCTCCGCGCGATCCTGCGGCCGCAGGCGGCCTCGAACGCGCGCACCACCTCGAGGACCGACCAGCCCCGGCCCATGCCGAGATTGAACGCGGTCGCGCCAGGTGCCGTCGCGAGGAACCGGATCGCGGCCAGGTGCCCCTCGGCCAGGTCCTGCACGTGCAGGTAATCGCGCACACCGGTCCCGTCCTCGGTCGGCCAGTCGCTGCCGAAGATCGCGAGTTCGCCGAAGCCGCCGCCCGCGATGCGGCACAGGAGCGGCACGAGGTTGTCGGGCCGGCCGAGCGGCGCCTCGCCGATGCGCGCCGACGGGTGGGCGCCCGCGGGGTTGAAGTAGCGCAGCAACGCGATCCGCCAGTTCGGGTTCGCCCGCGTGAGGTCGCGCAGGAAGTCCTCGGCCGCGCGCTTGGTGCGGCCGTAGACGCCGTTCGGCTTGAGCGGTGCGTCCTCGCCCACCGGCAGCGACTCCGGCTGCCCGTAGACGGTCGCGGAACTCGAGAACACGAGCCGCGCGACGCCGGCCTCGCCCATCACCTCGGCGAGCGCCATCGTGCCGCCGACATTGACGTCCCAGAAGGCGAGCGGTCGCGTCTCGCCGTCGCCGACACCCTTCAGCCCGGCGCAGTGGATGACCGCGGCGATCGGATGGTCGTGGAAGAGTTTGCGCAGCGCGGCGGTATCGCGGACGTCCGCTTCGACGTGCTCGACCGTCCTGCCGGCGAGCGCGGAAAGTCGCGGGAGCACCGCCCGCGAACTCGACGAGAAGTCGTCGAGGATGATCGGCACGAGGCCGGCGTCGGCGAGCGCCATGGCCACGTGGGACCCCACGTAGCCCGCGCCGCCGGTGACGAGGATCTTGCCGTCCATGGCGCGCATCCTACACGTGCTGCTGCCGGGGACTGCCGAAAAGCGGAAAAGCCGGGAAACCCGGCCTCTCCATCCCATGCGAACCGGCCCGCCGGTACGTCAGCCGGCCTTGTCCTCGGCGGGAGCTTCGGATGCCGCGGGACGGTCGACCAGTTCGACCAGCGCCATCGGCGCGTTGTCGCCCTGGCGGAACCCGAACTTGAGGATGCGCAGGTAGCCGCCCGGCCGCGCCTTGTAGCGCGGGCCGAGTTCGCCGAACAGCTTGGTGACCACCGCGCGGTCGCGCAGGCGGTCGAACGCGAGGCGGCGATTCGCGAGCGTGGGCTCCTTGCCGAGCGTGATCAGCGGTTCCGCGACCCGGCGCAGTTCCTTCGCCTTGGGGAGCGTGGTCCTGATCGCCTCGTGCGTGAACAGCGAGTTGGTCATGTTGCGCAGCATCGCGACGCGATGGCTGCTGGTGCGGTTCAGCTTTCTCTGCCCGTGGCGGTGGCGCATGGTTCAACCTTTCATCGTGGCGGCGCCGCTTCGCACGGCGCTCGGTTCTTGTTCTTTGCTTGTTCTTTCCGCCGAAAATCGACTGGCTTCGCCAGCGATTTTCGGGAAGCCGATCCGGCCGAAAGCAGGGGTGCGCTTTCGGCCGTCGATCTCACGGCCTGTCGAGCCCGGCCGGCGGCCAGTTCTCGAGCTTCATGCCCAGCGACAGCCCGCGCGAGGCGAGCACTTCCTTGATCTCGTTCAGCGACTTGCGGCCGAGGTTCGGCGTCTTGAGAAGCTCGGTCTCGGTGCGCTGGATCAGGTCGCCGATGTAGTAGATGTTCTCGGCCTTGAGGCAGTTGGCCGAACGCACGGTGAGCTCGAGGTCGTCGACCGGCCGGAGCAGGATCGGGTCGACCTGCGGCGAACTGCGCTCGGCGATGGGCGCGTCGGTTCCCTTGAGGTCGGCGAACACCGACAGTTGCTCGACCAGCACGCTGGCCGCGTACCGGACCGCCTGCTCGGGTTCCACCACGCCGTTGGTCTCGATGTCCAGCACCAGCTTGTCGAGATCGGTGCGCTGCTCGACGCGCGCGCTCTCGACCGCGTAGCTCACGCGCCGCACCGGCGAGAACGAGGCGTCCAGCAGGATCGAGCCGATCGTGCGTCCGCCCTCGGGTTTCACGCGCGCGGTGGCAGGCTGGTAGCCGCGGCCCCGGTCGACGCGGATCTCCATCTCGAGCTTGCCGCCGGATGTGAGGTGCGCGATGACGTGCTCGGGATTGATGATCTCGACGTCGTGGTTGGGCTCGATGTCCGCGGCCGTGACCGCGCCCTCGCCCGACTTGGCGAGCTTCAGCACGACGTGGTCGCGGTTGTGCAGCTTGAGGACCACGCCCTTCAGATTGAGAAGGATGTCGACGACGTCCTCCTGCACCCCGTCGAGCGCCGAGTACTCGTGCAGCACGCCCGAGATGCGGACCTCGGTCGGCGCGTAGCCGGGCATCGACGACAGCAGGACGCGGCGCAGCGCGTTGCCGAGCGTGTGGCCGTAGCCGCGCTCGAACGGCTCCATCACGACCTTCGCGTGGAACGGCGACATGCTTTGCACGTCGATGATGCGCGGCTTCAGCAGAACGTTGCTTTGCATTCGGAATCCTCGTGGCAGAGGAAAAAGCGGTACCCGGAGGCGCTGGCCGCGGCGCCACCACGCGGCGCGGCCCTCGCTCCCCGGGCAGTTACTTGCTGTAGAGCTCGACGACGAGGCTCTCGTTGATGTCCTGGCCGAACTCGGAACGGTCGGGCGCGCCCTTGAACGTCCCCTGCATCTTCTTCGGATCGACCTCGACCCATGCCGGGAAACCCACCTTCTCGGCGAGCGCCAGCGAATCGACGATGCGGAGCTGCGCCTTCGACTTCTCGACCACCGCGACCACGTCGCCGGTGCGGCACAGCGCGGAGGGCACGTTCACTCGCCGCCCGTTGACCTGGATCGCGCCGTGGCTCACGAGCTGGCGCGCCTCGGCGCGGGTCGAGCCGTAGCCCATCCGGTAGACGACGTTGTCGAGCCGCGACTCGAGCAGCTTCAGGAGGTTCTCGCCGGTCGAGCCCTTGCGGCGGGCCGCCTCGACGAAGTAGCGGTGGAACTGCCGCTCCAGGAGCCCGTAGATGCGGCGCAGCTTCTGCTTTTCGCGGAGCTGGTTGCCGTAGTCGGACATGCGCAAGCCCGACTTCTGCCCGTGCTGGCCGGGCTTCACGTCGAGCTTGCACTTGGAGTCGAGAGATCGACGCGCGCTCTTCAGGAAGAGGTCGGTCCCCTCCCGTCGCGCCAGCTTGCACTTGGGTCCGGTATATCTGGCCACAGTCGCTATCCAGTGTTCGAGTTGGTGGTTGATCAGACGCGCCGGCGCTTCGGCGGGCGGCAGCCGTTGTGCGGCACCGGCGTCACGTCCGAGATCGACGCGATCTTGAAACCGAGCGCATTGAGCGCGCGGACCGCCGACTCGCGTCCGGGTCCCGGCCCCTTGATGCGGACCTCGAGGTTCTTGACGCCGCACTCCAGCGCGGCGCGCCCGGCGGACTCGGCCGCGACCTGGGCCGCGAACGGGGTCGACTTGCGCGAGCCCTTGAAGCCGGCCCCGCCCGAGGTCGCCCACGAGAGCGCGTTGCCCTGGCGGTCGGTGATCGTGATGATCGTGTTGTTGAAGGACGCGTGGATGTGCGCGATGCCCTCGGAAACGTTCTTCTTGACCTTCTTCCGGGCGCGCGCCGCGGTGGCGGCCTTCTGGGACGGTTGCTGTGCCATCGTCGGTTTTCCTGGTTACTTCGCCGGCGCCGACTTCGACAGCGCGACGGTGCGGCCCTTCTTCGGGCCCTTGCGGGTGCGGGCGTTGGTCCGCGTGCGCTGGCCGCGCACGGGCAGGCCCTTGCGGTGGCGCACGCCGCGGTAGCACCCGAGGTCCATCAGGCGCTTGATGTTCATCGTCGTCTCGCGACGGAGGTCGCCCTCGACCGCGAAACGGCCGACCTGCTCGCGCAGCTTGTCCATCTGCGCGTCGGAGAGGTCCTTGATCTTGGTCGACGGCACGACGCCGGCGGCCGCGACGATCGCCTTCGCGCGCGCCGGCCCGATGCCGTAGATCGCCTGCAGCGCGATCACCGCGTGCTGGTGGTTGGGGATGTTGACGCCCGCAATACGTGCCATTTCGCTCGTTCCTCGCTCTCGGGTAACAGGGGTCAGGGAACAGGGATCGGAAAACCGCCGATCGCTGCCGCCCGTTCCGTTGCCTGTCTCCTGTTACCTGTTACCTGTTACCTGTCATCCCTGCCGCTGCTTGTGGCGCGGCTCGGTGCAGATCACCCGCACCACGCCGTGGCGCTTGATGATCTTGCAGTTGCGGCACATCTTCTTCACGCTCGCCAGTACCTTCATCTCGTTCTCCTCGCCGACATCTCATCGCGCCTTCATGGCGCGCCGCCGGAAACGCCGACGTCTCTGTTCCCTGTCCTCTGATTCCTGATCCCTGAACTACTTCGCCCTGAACGTGATCCGCGCCCGCGACAGGTCGTAGGGCGTCATCTCGACCGTCACCTTGTCGCCGGGAAGGATCTTGATGTAGTGCATCCGCATCTTGCCGGAGATGTGCCCCAGCACGACGTGCCCGTTCTCGAGTTTCACGCGGAAGGTGGCGTTCGGCAGCATCTCCACCACCTCCCCCTGCATCTGGATCGTGTCTTCCTTGGCCATCAGCGGCTCGGGACTCCGCCCTTGAAGTTCGCCTTCTTGAGCAG
>JADLBN010000059.1 GCA_020847675.1 Burkholderiales bacterium
TCGAGGAAGCTCCGGCGCCCGGCATAGCCGCCAGGCTCGTCGCGCGCATCGGCGATCGCTGCGCCGAGGCCTGCCGCAAGATCGCCTACCGCGGCGAGGGCACGTTCGAGTTCCTGTTCCAGGACGACGAGTTCTACTTCATCGAAATGAACACGCGGGTGCAGGTCGAGCACCCGGTGACCGAGGCGACGACCGGCATCGACATCGTGCAGCAGCAGATCCGCGTCGCCGCGGGGCAGAAGCTCGCGTTCCGGCAGCGCGACATCCTCCGCAAGGGGCACGCGATCGAGTGCCGCATCAACGCCGAGGACCCGTTCACGTTCGTCCCCTCGCCGGGACGCATCACCAACTATCACGCGCCCGGCGGACCCGGGATCCGGGTCGACTCGCACGTCTACGCGAACTACGTCGTGCCGCCCTGGTACGACTCGATGGTCGGCAAGGTGATCGCGTTCGGCGACACGCGCGACCAGGCGATCGCGCGCATGCGCATCGCGCTCTCCGAGATGGTGGTCGAGGGGATACGCACCAACATTCCCCTGCACCAGGACCTGTTGATCGACGACAAGTTCGTGCGCGGTGGCACGTCGATCCACTACCTCGAAGAGAAGCTCGCCAAGCGGAAGGCGTGATTCGGGGTCGGGTATTCGGGGCCCATTCGGGGTCAGAGTCGAGTTTCCGCCACTGGCGCTCCCCGGAATGCGACGCGGCAGGAAGCGGAAACTCGACTCTGACCCCGAATGGGCGTGACCCCGAATACCGAAACGCGATTCCGACCCCGGACCCCGCCCGTGCCTTTCGTCACGCTTCGTTTCGACACCGACGCAGCCGGCGCCGAGTGCTGGTCCGACGCGCTGATCGAGGCCGGTGCGCTCTCGGTGGACGTGTCGGACCCGTTCGCGGGCACGGCGCGGGAGGCGGCGCTCTACGGCGAGCCCGGTGAGCCGGCCGCCGGCTACTGGGAGATCTCGCGTGTCGAGGCGACGTTTCCCGAAGGGGTCGCGGCCGCGCAGGCACTCGCGGACGCATCGCGTGCGATCGGCACGCCGGCGCCGCCGCACGAGACGCGCGAGATGGCGGATCAGGACTGGGTGCGCGCGACCCAGTCGCAGTTCGGGCCGATCAACCTCGGCGCGGGCTTCTACGTCGTCCCTACCTGGTGCGAGAGTCCATCCGACGCGAAGGTCGTGCTGCGGCTCGACCCCGGCCTCGCTTTCGGGACCGGATCGCATCCGACGACGCGCCTGTGTCTCGAGTGGCTGCGCGACACGATCCGCGGCGGAGAGCGCGTGATCGACTACGGCTGCGGCTCCGGCATCCTCGCGATCGCGGCGGCGAAGCTTCGCGCCGGCGACGTCGAGGGGACCGACGTCGATCCGCAGGCGATTCTCGCGAGCCGCGCCAACGCGCGGGCGAACGACGTGCGCGCCCGCTTCGACACTCCGGGGCGCCTCAGCCGGGCGCCGGCGGACCTGCTCGTCGCCAACATCCTCGCGAATCCGCTGATCCTGCTCGCGCCGGCGCTCGCCGCACGAACCAGGCCGGGCGGGCGAATCGCACTCTCCGGCATCCTCGAGCCGCAGGGCGGCGAGGTCACCGCCGCCTACGAGCCGTGGTTTACACTCGCGCACGCACGGCGGCTCGACGGCTGGGTGCTGCTCACCGGCGAAAGGCGCGCCGGCTGACGGCAGCGTTCGACTCGCCGGCGCGCCGGAGCGAGTTGAGGGGCGCGCTTGGCGGAAATGGGGTGACGGGCCGCCCCCGGCCCGGCGGGTACCCCCGGTGTGCAGCGCTCGACGCGCACGTCGGGGGAAGCGAACGATCCGGATGGACGAACAGTACACACGCTGTCCCGGCTGCAGGACGATCTTCCGCGTGACGGCGCAGCAACTCGCGCTCAAGGGCGGCCAGGTCCGATGCGGTCACTGCCGGACCGTGTTCGACGGCACTGCGGGGCTCGTCTCGCTCGCGCCGCAGCCGCGCGAGGCCCCCCACGAGGAGGCGGATCAGGGCCCTCCGACGGTGACGCTGCGACCGGCGCACGCGTTGCGCGCCGCCGACGAGCCCGCGTCGCCAACCGTCCCTTCGCGGTCGCCACCGACGATCACGCCGCCAGCGCCGACCTCGGACGGCGACTGGGAGAACCGATTCGCCTGGGACAAGCCGCGTTCGCGTCATCGCGGGCCGTGGGTCGCGACGGGCGTGGTCCTGCTCGCGCTGCTGCTCGCGATGCAGGCCGCCTGGCATTTCCGCGACGCGATCGGCGCGCACTTTCCGGTGGCGCGGCCGGTCCTCGAGCGTATGTGCGGGTACGTCGGATGCGCGATCCGGCCGCTGCGGGACGTCGCCGCGCTGTCGATCGAGTCCTCGGATCTTCAGGCGGACGCCGCGCACCGGGGCCTCCTGATCCTCGCTGCCACCGTGCGCAACCGCGCGAACTACGCGATAGCGTTCCCGCACCTCGAACTCACGCTCACCGACGCGCAGGACCAACCGGTCGTCAGGCGGGCTTTCCCGCCGGCCGAGTTCGTGGGCGGGACCGCGGACCTGTCCCGTGGCATCGCGGCCCAGGGAGAACTTGCGATCAAGCTCTTCATCGACGCGAGCGCGACGACGCAGGCGGGCTATCGGCTCTACCTGTTCTACCCCTGACCTCTGGTCGCACCAAAACGAGGCGCACCCCGACGACATGGCGCACCAGTCGCGGTCGCTGGCGGTGCGGGCGAGGGCCCGGCGCCCGGCAATCCGCACCGGAAGGTCGAATTGGCCCGGTGCGCTGCGGAACCGGAGGCGATCGGCGCGCGATTCCGGACAGAAGGCGCGACAAACGCCTTGTGCGCGCACCAGATGAGTGCATACTCGCGCACGTCCTGCGTCACCGCGGTGCATCGCCACGGCCCGGATCGGCGATCGTTGATTAATTCTGCATATAATCAGTTACTTGCCTGCGATGGTCGTGTGGCATGGAACTCGCTAAGCCGATCGACGGCGATATTGCATCGCAGCACCGCATACCTGACTGACCGCAAACCTCCCAGGAGACCCGCATGACCACAGGCGCAGACGTCCTCAAGCTGATCAAGGAGCGGGAGGTCAAATTCGTCGACCTCCGTTTCACCGACACCCGCGGCAAGGAGCAGCACGTATCGGTGCCGGCGAAGATGTTCGACATCGGCAAGTTCGAGGACGGCCACGCGTTCGACGGCTCGTCGATCGCGGGCTGGAAGGGTATCCAGGCCTCCGACATGCTGCTGATGCCGGACCCCACGACGGCGAACGTCGATCCGTTCATGGACGAGACGACGCTCCTCCTCACCTGCGACGTGGTCGAGCCCTCGGACGGCAAGGGCTACGAGCGCGACCCGCGTTCGATCGCGAGGCGCGCCGAGGCCTACCTCAAGTCGACCGGCATCGGCGACGTCGCGTACTTCGGGCCGGAGCCCGAGTTCTTCATCTTCGACGCGGTCGAGTGGTCGGTCGACATGTCGGGCAGCTACTGCAAGGTGTTCTCGAGCGAGGCGGCGTGGTCGACCGCGGAGAAGTTCGAGGGCGGCAACATGGGACATCGCCCGACCGTGAAGGGCGGCTACTTCCCGGTGCCGCCGGTCGATGCGCTCCAGGACGTCCGATCCGCGATGTGCCTCGCGCTCGAGGAGATGGGCGTGCCGGTGGAGGTGCACCACCACGAGGTCGCCAACGCCGGGCAGTGCGAGATCGGAACCAAGTTCGCGCCGCTGGTGCAGCGCGCGGACTGGCTGCAGATCCTCAAGTACGTCGTGCACAACACGGCAGCCGCCTATGGCAAGACGGCGACCTTCATGCCGAAGCCGATCGTGGGCGACAACGGCTCGGGCATGCACTGCCACCAGTCGGTGTGGAAGGGCGGGAAGAACCTGTTCGCGGGCGACGGGTACTCGGGCCTGTCGGAGTTCGCGCTCCACTACATCGGCGGCATCATCAAGCACGCGCGCGCGCTGAACGCGATCACCAACCCCGGGACCAACTCGTACAAGCGCCTGGTCCCCGGCTTCGAGGCGCCGGTGAAGCTCGCGTACTCGGCGCGCAACCGGTCGGCGTCGATCCGCATTCCGTACGTGTCCAATCCGAAGGGCAGGCGCATCGAGGTGCGTTTCCCGGATCCCACCTGCAATCCCTACCTCGGGTTTGCGGCGATGCTGATGGCCGGTCTCGACGGCGTGCAGAACAGGATCCATCCGGGCGATCCCGCCGACAAGAACCTCTACGACCTGCCTCCCGAAGAGGACAAGAAGATCCCGACGGTGTGCAGCTCGCTCGACATGGCCCTCGACTACCTCGACAAGGACCGTGCGTTCCTGACGCGCGGCGGCGTGTTCACCGACGACATGATCGACGCCTACATCGAGCTCAAGTCGGAGGAGGTGACGCGCTTCCGGATGACCACCCACCCGGTCGAGTACGACATGTACTACTCGCTGTAAACCTCGCGCGCGTCGGGGACGTTGTCCTCGGGGCGGCAGGGGCGGGCCGCGGGCCCGCCCCTATCGCCTCGACGGGCCGGTCCGATACACTCCGACGCGATGGTCATCTCCACCTTCCGGAAGCTCGCATGCTGCGCTCTCGCCCTCGCCGGAAGCGCGGGCGCCGTCGCGACCGCGGCGACGCTCGCGCAGATCGCGAAGGAATCGCGTTGTTCCGAGAAGCCGGTGCGCATCGCCGGGTCGGATATGTGGAAGTGCATGACTTCGTCGGGCGTGCAGGCGTTCTTCAACGTGCCCGACACCGCGCCGGAGCCCTCGGCTCCGGCGCAGCGGGGCAACGCGTCGCGCTCGGTGGCGGTGCCCTCGCCGGCCGGTTTTCCGAAGGTCGATGCGGGTACGCAGAAGGCGCGCGACGACCTGCGGCGCAAGGTGCTGCAGGACGAACTCGCGAGCGAGGAGAAGCTGCTTGCCGAATCGCGGAGGGTCTGGGGAGACGGATCGCCGCAGCCGCTTCCCGAGGAGCGCGCGAACGCGCAGGCCTACGCGGACCGCGTCGCGCGTTTACGCCAGTCGGTGCAGCTCCACGAACGCAACGTCGAGGCGCTCAAGAGGGAACTCGGCGCGCGCTAGCGCGGCAACGAGCGAGTGCGCCGGAGCGTCCGGCCGAAGGCGCAATGGCGTTCCGGCACGCCCGACGGAAGGCGCGGCGCGCGATCCCGTGACGCCCGTGGCGTACTCCGGTCCGTTGGCGCCGTCGCCGTTCGCGGGGCTCGACCTCGTCGCCGCCGCAGTGCTGCTGCTCGGTGCCGACCGGCGCGTGCTCTGGGCCAATCCCGCGGCGGAGAACCTGTTCGAACTGTCGCGCAAGAGGCTCGTCGGACTCGACCCCGGGCAGGCCTTCGCCGGTGGCGCTGCGCTCGCGAACGCGATCGCCAAGGCGGTCGCGAGCGGAGCGTCCTACACCGAGCAGGAGATCGAGCTCTCGCCCGCCGGCAAGGCGAAACTGCACCTCACCTGCACGGTCACGCCGGTGGTCGCCGAGGGAGCCGAGATGCTGCTCGAGTTCCGTCCCATCGACCGGCAGCTGAAGGCCGCGCGCGAGGAGCGGTTGAACGAGCAGCAGCAGGCGAACCGGGAGCTCGTGCGCAGCCTCGCGCACGAGATCCGCAACCCGCTCGGCGGCATCCGCGGCGCGGCGCAGCTCCTGGAGCGCGAGCTCGCCGAACCCCGGCTGATCGAGTACACGCAGGTGATCATCGGCGAGTCGGACCGCCTGCAGTCGCTCGTCGACCGGCTGCTCGCGCCGCACCGGCTGCCGGCGTTCCGGCGCGTGAACGTGCACGAGCTCCTGCTGCGCGTGAAGGGCGTCGTGCAGGCCGAGTTCCCGCAGGTTCCGATCGCGCTCGACTTCGACGCGTCGCTGCCGGAAGCGGAGGTCGATCCCGCGCAGATCACGCAGGCCGTGCTGAACGTGGTGCGCAACGCGGCGCAGGCACTCCCCGGAGCGGCCTCGGACCCGCGCATCGTCGTGTCGACGCGGATCGCGCGCAACGTGACGATCGCGCGGCGGATGCACCGCATCGCGTTCGCGATCGGCGTCGAGGACAACGGCCCCGGTATCCCCGACGCGCTGCGCGAGCGGATGTTCTACCCGCTCGTGTCGGGGAGAGAGGGCGGCAGCGGGCTGGGGCTCACGATCGCGCAGACCTTCGTCGCCCAGCATGGCGGGACGATCGAATGGGAGAGCGCGCCGGGCCGCACGCTGTTCACGATCACGCTTCCGTTCGAACCTGCGCGCGGCCCGCAACGACTCCGGGGGACCACCGATGCTTCCCAGTGACGACGACCGCGCCCCGGTCGTGTGGATCGTCGACGACGACCGCTCGATCCGGTGGGTGCTCGAGAAGGCGCTCGCGCGCGAAGGCATCCCGCACCGGACTTTCGGTTCGGTGTACGAGGTCCTGCAGGCGCTGGCGGTGAGCCGGCCGCAGGTGCTCGTCTCCGACATCCGGATGCCGGGCGAGTCCGGGATCTCGCTGCTGAACGAGGTCAAGGAGCGCTATCCGAGGATCCCGGTGATCGTGATGACCGCGTACTCGGATCTCGACAGCGCGGTGCAGGCGTTCCAGGGCGGCGCGTTCGAGTACCTCGCCAAGCCGTTCGACGTCGACCACGCGGTCGCGCTCATCCGCCGCGCGACGTCGGAAACGCCCGTCGCGTCGGTGCCGGCGCAGGCGCCCGCCGAACCGGCCGAGATCCTCGGGCAGGCGCCGGCGATGCAGGAGGTGTTCCGCGCGATCGGCCGGCTTTCGCAATCGAGCGCGACGGTGCTGATCACCGGCGAGTCGGGCACCGGGAAGGAACTCGTCGCGCGCGCCCTTCACCGGCACAGTCCGCGCGCGTCGGGGCCGTTCGTCGCGATCAACACGGCGGCGATTCCGAAGGACCTTCTCGAGAGCGAACTCTTCGGGCACGAGCGCGGCGCCTTCACTGGCGCGCAGAGCGCGCGCCGCGGCCGCTTCGAGCAGGCGGAGGGCGGCACCCTCTTCCTGGACGAGATCGGCGATATGCCCGCGGACCTTCAGGTGCGGCTCCTGCGTGTGCTGTCCGACGGCGAGTACTACCGGGTCGGCGGTCACGCGCCGCTCCGGGCCAGCGTGCGGGTGATCGCCGCGACCCACCAGAACCTCGAGGAGCGTGTCCGGCAGGGCCTGTTCCGCGAGGATCTGCTGCACCGGCTCAACGTCGTGCGGCTGCGGTTGCCGCCGCTGCGCGAGCGGCCCGAGGATGTGCCCCCTCTCGCGCGTCACTTCATGCAGAAGAGCGCGCGCGAGCTCGCGGTGGATCCGAAACTGCTCTCGGAGGACGCGCTGAAGGTGCTGCAGGGTTTCCCGTTCCCGGGCAACGTCCGGCAACTCGAGAACGTGTGCCACTGGCTCACCGTGATGGCGCCGGGGCAGCGCATCGAGACGGCGGATCTTCCGCCGGAGGTGCGCGAGCCCGCGGCGTTGCCCGGTTCGCGGCCGGGAGAGGCGAGCTGGCAGCACGCGCTCGACCGCGAACTCGCGCAGGCGCTCGCGCGCGGCGAGAAGGGCGCGGGCGACCGGCTGGAGCGCGAGTTCGAGATGACGCTGATCCGCCGCGCGCTCGCGCATACCGGCGGTCACCGGATGGACGCGGCGGAGTGGCTGGGCTGGGGCCGCAACACGCTCACCCGCAAGATTCACGAGCTCGGCATGGACGACGAACTCCGCAAGGGTGCCCCCTAGACCGGTGTCAGACACGGTGTCAGACACGGTGTCTGACACCGTGTCTGACACCGGTCTAGGGGGCGACGCCGTGTTTCGGCCCGCGCACCAGGTAATCGGGAGCGATGGGTCCGCGGGGTTCCGCGAACCAGCGTGGCGCGATGACGACGTAGCCGTCGAACACGCCGACGCCGTCATCCGGTCCGATCTGCCAGTCGAAACGAGCGTCGCGCGACCAGAGAAGATAGATCGTGCCCGGGTCTAACTCCCCCCGGCCCAGCGCAACGGTGAGCCGGCGGTTCGCCTCTCCGATGCGCGCGTGCGGCAGGCGCGCGAACTGCCCGGTATTGATCGCCATGCCGTGGTCGACCGCGTAGAGCGAGAGCCACTCCCAGCCGCGCGTGTTGCTCGCGGCAGGGGCCATCCGGATCGTCCGGTAGTGCTTCGCGGCCTCCTTCCAGAACGGCGAGACCAGCGGACTCGAGCGTTTCGATGGCGCCGCGAAGAAACGGTCGTCGAAGTAGCCGCGCATCGCGACGAAGCGAGGCGCGAGGTCGACGAGCTGCAGCGCCACGGCGGCGACGATCAGCAGCGTCGCCGCGCGCGGCGCGAAACGGGCGGCAACGATCGCCGCGGCGGCGAACGTGAGCGCGTACATCGCGACCCAGATCAGCCGGCCCGAAGCGCGAAAGGTCGCGAGCAGGTCGAGGAGCTTGCCGCGGATCGGCAGCTCGACGATCACGCGGTCGCCCCACGCGATCTGATGCGACAGCGAGACCAGCCACAGGGCCGTCGCCGCCGCGATCAGCGGCAGGTAGGGCTTGACGTCGACACGCGGCGTGCCCGGCGCGACCAGCGACAATCCCGCTGCGGCGAGCAGGACGAGTACGCCGAGGCCGAGGTAGCCGTGGCCTTCGAGTTCCGAGCCTTTCATCACCGGCAGGTTGGGCAGGAACGCCGAACCCCAGCCCGGATTCCAGAACGCGTTCAGGTTCGCCGCATACTTGCCGAAGTAGGCGGCACCTCCGGAGGCCGAGCTTCCCGGGATCACGAAGTAGCCGGCGAGCGCCATCGTCGCGACCAGCGCGATCGCGACGATCGTCACGTGGCGGAACGCCACGCCGAAGCCCGGCCGCGGCTCGGGATCGAAGTGGCGCCGGCGGACCACGTCCGCAACCCACAGCGCCAGCACGAGGACGAGCAGGTACGCGTGCACGAGCGAGGCGAGACACAGGAGCGCGGTCCACTGTGCGGTGGCGAGTTCGCGATTCGGGCGCAGCGCGAGCCACAGCCCCCACAGCACGGTCCAGTGCGACATCAGCGCGTAGTGACCGATCGCGCGATCGAGGAGCGGCACGCTCGCGACGAACAGGAGCGTGATCGCGTAGCGTTCGAGGGCGCGCGTTGACGCGAGTGCCGCGAGGAGTCCGCCGAAGAATCCCTGCAGCGCGAAGCAGGCGAGCATCCACAGGCCGAAGTACTGGAACGGTTCCGGCAGCAGGCCGCGGAAGAGCTTGCCCGCGAGCGCGGCCAGCGGAATCGAATCCGAGTAGGGAATGGCGCTTCCGACCTCGAGCCCGTAGCTGCGCGAGGCGCCCGGTGGCCACTGCCAGGCCTCGGCGCGGAAGAAACGCCAGCCCAGGTACTCGGTCGCGGGGTCGCCGTCGAGGAGCCACGCCCAGTAGCCCGGATCGAGCAGGCGCGGATCGAATACTAGGAAGAACAGCACGACTCCGGCGAGGGCGCCGAACGCCGCGCTGCCGGGCATCCCGAGAAGCGCCCTTCCCTCGTCGGGGCGCCTGCCGCGAAGCGTCCAGGTGGCCGTCACGGACGTATCGCGTCCGTCAGAAGGCGAACTCGGCGACCACCGGCGCGTGGTCGGAGGGCTTCTCGCCCTTGCGCTGGTTGCGGTCGATCGTGCAGCCGCGGCAGCGTGCCGCGAGCGCTTCCGAGACGAGGATGTGGTCGATGCGCAGGCCGTGGTTCTTCGGGAACGCGAGCATCCGGTAGTCCCACCACGAGTAGGTCTTCGGCGGCTGGTCGAACAGCCGGAAGCTGTCCTTGAGGCCGAGCGCGATCCAGCGCGCGAATGCCTCACGCTCGGGTGGCGAGCACAGCACCTGGCCCTCCCACGCGGCGGGATCGTGCACGTCGCGCGCCTCGGGGGCGATGTTGAGGTCGCCGCAGAACGCGAGCTCGGGGTGACGCGCGAGTTCGGCTTCGAGCGCGCGAGTGGCCGCCTCGCACCACCGGAGTTTGTAGGCGTACTTGTCCGAATCGACGGATTGCCCGTTCGGAACGTAGGCGCACACCACGCGCACGCCGTCGACGGTGGCCGCGATCGCGCGCCTCTGATCGTCGTCGAATCCGGCGAGCCCGGTCTCGACGTCGCTCACGACGCACCCGCTTCGCGAGAGGATTGCCACCCCGTTGTAGGTCTTCTGTCCCGAGTATGCCGACGCGTAGCCGGCGCCCTCGAGTTCGCTGCGCGGGAACTTCGCGTCCTCGAGCTTGGTTTCCTGCAGGCACACGACGTCCGGCGCGTTCGCCGCGAGCCAGTCGAGGACGCGCGGCAGCCGCACGTTGAGCGAATTGACGTTCCAGGTGGCGAGCTTCACGAGCGGCTCCGGAGGGCGGACGCCGCCATGATGCCATCGCGCCCGCGGCGCGCTGAGACCCCGCCGTCGGACGGCGGGACGTCCGCGGGATCGGAGGCTACTGCGACGGGTAGCCGCTGCCCTTCGCGGGCGGTGGAGGCGCGGTCTGCGTCACGGCCGAGGGCGGAGCCTCGGGAGCGCGCGGACCCGGTGCGGTGCGGCGCGGCGCCGGCGCCTTCGGATAGCCTGCTTCGTCGAGCATCGCCGTCCAGCGCGCTTCGTTGAAGCCCTTCGCGACGAGCTTGTCGCCAACCTGGAGCACCGGCGCGGTCATCTCGCCGGTGAGGGCCTCGAGGCGGGCGGCGTTGGCGGGATCCTGGACGTTGACCGTGGCGAACGGAACGCCGCGCCGGTTGAGCAGCGCTTCGGCCTTCTGGCAGACCTCGCCGCAGTCGAACGTGAAGAGCGTGACCGGATAGCGTTCGACGGCCATCCGCGCTTCGAGCGGCGCCTGGTCGGTCTCGATGAAGTTCGCGCCGACGCGCTTGGATTCGGCGTTGCGCGCCTCTGCCGGAGGCGGCTTGTCCGAGTACACGATGCGGCCCTGCGAATCCTGGTAGCGGTAGACCTGGTTGCCCGAGCCCTGCGCGAGCGCGCCCGCGGCCACGAAGGTCGCGATGGCAGCCGCGAGGCCCGAGGTCAGTGCACGACGGGCGGACGGTCCCTGGGTCATGGATGCCCCCTCAGGCCAATGACGTTGTCATCCCATTATGCCGCAGAAGGGCATCGAGTTGGGGTTCGCGCCCGCGGAAGGCGATGAACGACTCCATCGCCGGCCGGCTGCCGCCCCGAGCGAGCACCTCGTCCCGGAAGCGCGCGCCCGCCTCGGGCGAGAGCACGCCCAACTCCTCGAACAGGCTGTAGGCGTCCGCGGAAAGGACCTCGGCCCACTTGTAGCTGTAGTAGCCGGCCGCGTAGCCGCCGGCGAACACGTGCGAGAACGCGTGCATGAAGCGGTCGTAGGGCGCGACCGGGAGCACGCGAACTTCGGCGCGCACCGCGTCGAGCACGGCCTGGGGCGAGGCGAATCTCCCGTCGCCGCCTCGCACGTACTCGCTGTGCACCAGCATGTCGAACAGGCCGAATTCGAGCTGGCGCACCGTCGCGAGGCCGCTCTGGAAGTTCTTCGCCGCGAGCATGCGATCGAAGAGCTCGCGCGGGAGCGGCGCTCCGGTGTCGACGTGCGCCGTCATGCGCCTGAGCACGTCCCACTCCCAGCAGAAGTTCTCCATGAACTGGGACGGCAGTTCCACGGCGTCCCACTCGACGCCCTCGATGCCCGACACGCCCAGCACCTCGACCTCGGTCAGCATCTGGTGCAGGCCGTGGCCGAACTCGTGGAACACCGTGATCACGTCGTCGTGCGTGAACAGCGCGGGCTTCCCGGCGACCGGCGCCGGGAGGTTGCAGGTGAGATAGGCGACCGGGATCTGGACGCCGTCGGCGCGGCGCCGGCGGTTGATCGCGTCGTCCATCCAGGCGCCGCCCTGCTTGCCTTCGCGCGCGTAGTTGTCGAAATAGAACTGCGCAATCGTCGTGCCGCGTCGGTCGGCGATGTCGAAGAAGCGCACCGTCGGGTGCCAGGTCTCGGCCTTCGACTCGCGGATCGAGACGCCGTAGATCGTCTCGACGACGTGGAACAGTCCCGCGAGAACCCTGTCCTCGGGGAAGTACCGGCGCACCTCCTCGTCGGAAAAGGCGTAGCGCGCGTTCTGCAGCTTCTCGGTCGCCCAGGCGACGTCCCAGGGCTCGAGCCGGTCGATCCCGAGCTCGGAACGCGCGAACGCCGCGAGCTCGGCGAAGTCGCGCTCCGCGTAAGGCTTCGCGCGAAGCGCGAGGTCGCGCAGGAACGCGAGCACGTCGGCGGTGCTCGTCGCCATCTTCGGCACCAGCGAGACCTCCGCGTAGTGCGGGTAGCCCAGGAGTCGCGCGGCCTCGCGCCGCAGTTCGAGCACCCGCTCGATCGCCGGGCCGTTGTCCCACTCGCGTTTCGCCCCGAGGTCGGACGCCCGCGTGGATTGCGCGCGGTGGAGCTCCGCGCGCAGTTCGCGGTCCCGCGCGTACTTCATCACCGGCAGGTAGCAGGGCATGCGCACCGTGAGCTTCCAGCCGTCGCGTCCGTCGGCCTTCGCGCTCTCGCGCGCCTCCGCGACGACGTCGTCGGGCAGGCCCGCGAGGCGACCCGCGTCGTCGACGTGGAGCGCGTAGGCGTTGGTCGCGTCGAGCACGTTGTCGTCGTAGCTCGCGGCGAGCGAGGCGAGGTCCTCCTGGATCACCTTGAAGCGCGCTTTGTCGTCCGGGCCCAGTTCGGCACCGGAGAGCCTGAAGTCGCGCAGCTCGTTTTCGATCGCCCGCCGGCGCGCGGCGTCGAGCGCGGCGAACTCGGGCGAGGCGGCGAGCGCACGGAACTTCGCGTAGAGGCGCTCGTCCTGCCCGAGATCGGTGTGGAACGCGGTGACCCCGGGCAGGTTGCCGTTGTACGCGTCGCGGATCTCGGGCGTGTTGGCGACCGCATTGAGGTGCGAGACCGCTCCCCACGCGCGCTGGAGGCGGTCGAGCACCGCGGCGATCGGTTCGGCGACGGTGTCCCACGACGGCGGGGCGGTGTCGGACGCCACGCGGTCGATCGCCGCACGCGCGTCGGCGAGCAGGCGCTCGACGGCCGGCGTGACGTGCTCGGCGCGGATCGAGGCGAAGCGGGGAAGGCCCGAGAAGTCGAGCAGCGGATTGTCGGTCATGCGTGATCCTCGAAGCCGCGCCCGGTCGGGGCACGGCGGTTGCGTCGGCGTCACGCCCGGGTCGCGAGCGCGGCGTTCAGCTCGGCCAGGTCGCCGGGAGTTCCGACGTTGGCCCAGCGCCCGGCATGATACTCGCCCGTCACCTGGCCCCGCCCGATCCAGTCGACGAGCAGCGGCAGGAGCTTGAGCTTCACGCCGCGCGGAAGATCGTCGAACAGCGCGCTGTCGTAGAGCCCGATGTTTCCGTAGGTGAGGTTCGAGCAGCCGTCCGTCAAGGGGCCGGTGCGGCGCAGCCCGACACGGCAAACGCCGCCGTCCCGCCCTGCATCTGACTCCAGCGCGAAATCCCCTCCCGGATGCCAGGGCGGATTGGGCACCATCACCAGATGCGCGGCGCGCCGTTGCTCGCGCCCGATCCGCGTCCGCATGGGCTCGAGCTTCGCGTAGTCGTACTCGGACCAAACGTCGCCCGAGACGACGAGCACCGGGCCGTCGGCGAGGAGCCCACGCGCCGTCGCGATCCCGCCGGCGGCTTCGAGCGGCTCGGGCTCGATCGACCAGGCGAGACGCACGCCGAATGCGAGCCCGTCGCCCAGCGCATCGACGAGCGTTTGCGCGAGGTGCGATGCGTTGATCGCGATGTCGCGGTGGCCGGCGCGCGCGA
>JADLBN010000060.1 GCA_020847675.1 Burkholderiales bacterium
AGGGATCGAGGCCGTTGTCGCGCACGAGCCGCTGCGCGAGCGCTTCGCCCGTGGTGACGACGCGCGCGGTCGCCCTGCGGTAGAGCCAGCGCGTCGCCGGATCGCGGGGAACCGGTACCGACACGTGGCGGGTGCGAACGAGGACCGGTGCGGGACGCGCGAAGCGGCAGGCGATCGCGGCGAGCCAGCTGTCGGTCGAACTGTGGGTGTTGACCACGTCGGGGCGGCCGGACCGGAACACCCGGGCCAGCGCGAGCACGCCGGCGGGGCGCTTCGCCCCGATCGGCAGTTCGACGTGCGGTACGCCGTACGACGCGGCCTCGGCAGCGATGCGCGAGCCCGGCGCGGCGCAGAGCACGACCCGGTGGCCGCGGTCGAGGAACCCGCGCGCCTCGGTGAGGATGCGGATCTCCTGGCCGCCCCAGCCCATCGAGGCCTCGGTGTGCGCGATCGACAGCGCCGGGTTCATCCGCCGACGTTCGCGAACTGGATCCGGTGCAGCCGCGCGTACGGACCGTCCCGGGCGATCAGCTCGGCGTGGCTGCCCACTTCGACGATGCGGCCGCGGTCGAGGACGACGATGCGGTCGGCGTGCTCGATGGTCGAGAGGCGATGCGCGACGACGACCGTCGTGCGCCCGCGCATCAGCGCGTCGAGCGCCGCCTGCACCTGGCGCTCGGACTCGCTGTCGAGCGCGCTGGTCGCCTCGTCGAGGATCAGGATCGGCGCGTCCTTCAGGATCGCGCGCGCGATCGCGATGCGCTGCCGCTGGCCGCCGGAGAGGCGCACGCCCTGTTCGCCGACCGGCGTGTCGAAGCCCTGCGGCAGCGCGCGGATGAACTCGAGCGCGTGCGCGGCCGCCGCGGCGTGCTCGACCGCCGCGTCGTCGGCGGCGGACATCGCACCGTAGGCGATGTTGGCGCGGATCGTGTCGTCGAACAGCAGCACGTCCTGCGAGACCATCGCGATCTGGCGGCGCAGGCTCGCGAGCCCGAGCGTGGTGACGTCGTGCCCGTCGACGAAGAGCCGCCCGGACGAGGGCTCGTAGAAGCGCGGGACCAGGTTGACGAGCGAGGTCTTGCCGCTGCCCGACGCGCCGACCAGCGCGACGGTCTCCCCCGGCGCGATCGCGAGGGTGACGTCCGAGAGCGCGTCGCGGTCGGTGCCGGGGTAGCGCAGCGACACGCGGTCGTACGAGAGCTCGCCGCGCGCCCGGTCGATCGTCACGCTGCCGTGGTCCGGCTCGACCTCGCGGTCGAGGAGCCCGAAGATGCTCTCGGCGGCGGCGAGCCCGCGCTGGATCGACGCGTTGACGCCGGACAGCGCCTTCAACCGCTCGAGCAGCGTGATCAGCGCGACGACGTAGGACGTGAAGGTCGGCAGGTCGAGCCGGCCGTCCTGGCTCTGCGCGAGCGCGGCCGCGATGATGAGCCCGACCGCGACGGCCGCGAGGCCCTGCGTGATCGGCGAACTCGCCGCGCTCGCCGCCGCCTGCTTGGTCATCGACACGCGCAGCGAGTTCGCCGCCTTCACCGCGCGCGTGCGCTCGTAGTCCTCGCCGCCGAAGATGCGCACGATCCGGTGGCCGCCGATCAGCTCCTCCAGCACGTGCGTCATGCTGCCGGTGCGCGCCTGGATGTCGCGGGCGATCCGGCGCAGGCGCTTGCTGAAGTAGCGGATCGTCACGCCGACCACCGGCAGGATGACGAAGGTCATCAGCGTCAGGCGCCAGTTGAGCCACAGGAGCCAGCCGAAACTCGCGACGATGGTGAGCGACGAGCGCACCGCCGTGGTGATCGTGCCCGACGCCGCGCTCGCGAGCTGGTGCGCGTCGAACGTGACCTTCGACTGGACGACGCCGGCGGCGGTCTGGTCGTAGAACGGCGTCGGCAGCGCGAGGAGCTTGTCGATCGCCTCGCGCCGCAGGTCGAAGACCACCCGGTGGCCGGTGTAGGCCATGCCGTATTCGGAGACGTAGGAACCGATGCCGCGCAGCGCGAACACCGCGACGATCACGAACGGGAGCCAGCGCGTGCGATCGGGGTCGGGCGACTGGAAGTTCTGGACCACCGGGATGACGAGCCAGGCCATCAGCAGGTCGCCGGCGGCGACGGCAACCATGCCGAGGATCGCGAGGCCGAAGGTCCACCAGTAGGGCCGAACGAATCCGAGCAGGCGGCGGTAGAGGGTGGATCCCGTCATCGGCGGGCGCGTTCCGGTCGGGCGGTGAACGGCGCGATCCCGGCGCGAGCGCGCCGGCGCGAGGGACGCGAAGTATAGCGCGGCCGGTTCACGCGCCCGGGGCCGGCGCGGAGGCGGTCGGCGGCGCCCCGCGCCGGCGCGCGGCGCTCGCCGCGAGGAGTTCGCGGTAGAGGAGCACGAGTTCGAGCGTCATCGCCTCCGGCGTCAGCGCCTCGGCCGCGCGCCGTCCGTTGGCGCCCAGCCGCTCGCGCACGGCCGGATCCAGGAGTTCTGCCATGTGCGCTCCGAGGGCGGAGGCGTCGCGCGACGCGCAGACCCGTCCGGCATCGTGCGCCGCGAGCAGTTCGGCGACGCCGCACCTGGTGCTCGTCACCACCGGCAGCCCGCAGGCCATCGCCTCGAGCGCCGCGTTCGGGCAGGGATCGTAGAGCGTGGGCAGCACGAACGCATCGGCGGCGCCGAAGTACGGGCGCGGATCGATCTGCGGTCCGGCGATGTGCACGCGGCCCGAGAGCGCGAGCGACCGCGCGATGCGTGCGTAACGCTGCGGGTGGGCCTCGTTGCCGACGACGAGCAGGTGGGCCGTCGCCGGGAGCGACGCGAGCGCCCGGATCGCCGTCGCGACGCCCTTGCGCCCGTAGCCGGAGCCGACCAGCAGATACACGGTGTGTTCCGGCGGGATGTGGTGGAGCGCGAGGATCCGCTCGCGCTCGGCGCGCAGCCCCGGGTGGAACGAGGTCCCGTCGACCGCGTTGCGGATCACGTGCAGTTTCTCCTCCGGATAGCCGAAGCGATCGCGGATCTCGTCGCGCACCATGGCCGAGTTGCAGATCACCGCGGCAAGCCAGGGGCTCGCGAACAGGCGGCGCTCGGCGTCGAGCACGTAGCGGTGGTAGGGGCTCGCGCGAAGCGCGAGGCGTTCGAGGGGCCCCGCGTGCGTCAGACGCTGGTCGAGGTAGGCGGCGTGCACGCCGTCGCCGGCGCGGAACACGTCGCAGCAGGGGACGCGCTCGTGCGACTGCACGAGGTCCGCCTTCGCGCTCCCGATCGCGCGGCACACCTCGCGCGCGAAGCTCGCGTCGCGCCACAGGCGGCCGACGTAGCGCGGATTCACGATGGTGGGTTCGATCAGCTTGAGCCGCGTCTGCGGCCATTCGCGCGTGTAGAGCGAGATCGCCACGCCTCGCTCGAGCAGCGCCTCGAGCGCGCTCTCGACGAAGCGTTCCGCGCCGCCGTAGGGCGTGTAGCGCTGCCTGATCACCGCGAGTCTCACCGGCGGCCTTCCGGGGGCCGGCCCCGCGCGCGCCGTTGCGCAGCGCCCGACGACCGGGTCGATGTCGGGGCGAAGGCGGGCACGCCGGTCACCGCGAGGTCTCCGCGAGCAGTTCGACGCACGCGGCGTGAACCCGCTCGACCGGCAGCGTGGTCAGGCACTCGGAGACCTTGCTGCCGCCGCAGCCGTCCTGTCCGCAGGGCCGGCAGGAATGCGCCGTCGTCACCACGCGGTGCGGCACCCGCCACGGTCCCCAGGCGATCTCGGACGAGGGACCGAAGGTCGCGACGACCGGCGTTCCGACGGCCGCCGCGATGTGCATCGGCGCCGAATCGACGCCGACGAACATCCGCGCGCGCGAGGTGAGCGCGGCGAGTTCGCGCAGCGAGAGCGCTCCGCCGAAGTCGACAACGCGCTCGCGCGCCGCCGCGGGAAGACCCGCGACGATCGCGTCGAGCATCGCGCGCTCGCGGCTGTCGGGCGCCGCGGTGAACACCACCGGCCAGCCGCCGGCGACGAGCCGTCCGGCGAGGGCCGTCACGCTCGCGGCGGGCCAGCACTTGAAGAACCAGCGCGAACCCGGGTGCAGATGGAAGAAGCTCCGGGGCGCGAGCGACGCGCCGGCGAGCTTCGCGTCGACGCTCGCCTCGGCCTCGGGCCCGGGGACCATCACGACGCGCCGCGCGTCGTCGGGCGGCTCGATGCCGAGCCGGCGCAGCGCGTCGAGGTTCTGCTCGACCATCGCGCGGGGGGTCGTGCGCGGCACCTTGTAGAAGTGGGTGTAGTGGCGCTTCCACAGCCAGGCGGCGCCGCGCTCGGGGCCGCGCTCGGTGGTCACGGCGTAGCGCGGCTTCAGCCGTCGCGCGAGCGCGATGCCGCGCGGGTGCTCGGTCAGGTGGACGAGCAGCTCGAAGCGCCGCGCGGCGAGTTCGCTCGCGAGCGAGCGTTCCGCGGCGAACTGCCGCAACGGCCCTTCGCGCTTCCAGCCGCGGTCGATCGTGTGGATCCGGGCGATCGCCGGATGGCCTTCGAGCATCGGCGCCGTGTCGCGGTAGACGAGCGCGTCGATCTCGGCGTGCGGCGCGGCAGCCTTCAGCACCGAGAACACCGGCGAGGCCAGCAGCACGTCGCCGTGGTGGCGCAGCTTGGTGACGAGCACGCGCGAGACATCGGCGAGCGGGACGGCGTCCGAGAGCGGGCTCGTCATGACCGCGAACGATAGCAAACTTTCGCCGCGGCGCGCTCGCTGCCGTCAGCGCTCACTCGCAGGCAGACCGATGCGCGGGAACGCTTCCCGGACCGCGCGGGGGTCCTCCGCGGGGTTCCGGTACAATCCGGTCTCCCCCGCGCCGTCCCCATGCCGCTCGATCCCGTCTCCGCGTCGCAGAAGGCGCAGATCCTCGCCGAGGCGCTGCCGTACATCCGGCGCTTCCACGATCGCACGATCGTGGTCAAGTACGGCGGCAACGCGATGACCGAGGCGAAGCTCAAGGCCGGCTTCGCGCGCGACGTGGTGATGCTGAAGCTCGTCGGCATGAACCCGGTGATCGTGCACGGCGGCGGCCCGCAGATCGGGGACCTCCTGAAGACGATGGGCATCTCGAGCGAGTTCCGGCAGGGGATGCGCGTCACCGACGAGAAGGTGATGAACGTCGTCGAGATGGTGCTGGGCGAACTGAACCAGGAGATCGTCGGCCTCATCAACCAGCACGGCGGCAAGGCCGTGGGACTCACCGGCCAGGACGGCGCGTTCATCCGCGCGCGCAGGATGACGCTGCGCGACAGCGCGTCGGGCGCGGACGTCGACATCGGCTACGTCGGCGAGATCGAGCGCATCGACCCCGAGCTGATCGCGCTCCTCGACTCGCGCGATTTCATCCCGGTCGTCGCGCCGATCGGCGTCGGCGCTTCGGGCGAGGCCTACAACATCAACGCGGATCTGGTGGCTGGCAAGCTCGCCGAAACGCTTGGCGCCGAGAAGCTCGTCCTGATGACCAACACCGCGGGCGTGCTCGACCAGAAGGGCAACCTGCTCACCGGACTGACCGCGAGCGAGATCGACCGGCTGTTCGCCGACGGCACGATCCACGGCGGCATGCTGCCCAAGATCGGCTCGGCGCTCGACGCGGTGCGCAACGGCGTGTGCAGCTCGCACGTCATCGACGGGCGCGTCGAGCACGCTCTCCTGCTCGAAGTGCTCACCAACGAGGGGGTCGGCACGATGATTCGCGCCGACGAGCCTCCTTCGGCCTGACCGGGAGCCCGACGATGGCCGCGAAGCCCGGCGAGCGCCGCCTGCAGATCCTGCAGGCGCTGGCGACCATGCTCGAGAACCCGCGCGGCGACAAGGTGACGACCGCGGCGCTGGCGGCGAAGCTCGAGGTCTCCGAGGCCGCGCTCTACCGGCACTTCGCGAGCAAGGCGCAGATGTTCGAGGGGCTGATCGAGTTCGTCGAGACGACGGTGTTCACGCTCGCGAACAAGGTGCAGTCGACCGAGTCCGACGGCGTCGCGCAGGCCGAGCAGATCGTGTCGCTGCTCCTGGGTTTCGCGCAGAAGAACCCCGGCATGACGCGCGGGCTGATCGGCGACGCGCTGGTCAACGAGGACGAGCGGCTGCAGGTGCGCATGAACCAGCTCTACGAGCGGCTCGAGGCCGCGCTGCGGCAGTCGCTGCGAACCGCGCAGATGGCGAACGCGTGGCACGGCGATCCGTCGTCGGACGCGGCGGCGCTGTTCGCGTTCGTGATGGGCCGCTGGCAGCTCTACGCCAAGAGCGGGTTCAAGCGCCTTCCCCAGGACGGCTGGGACGGCCAGCGCAAGTTCCTGTTCGACTGAGGCCGCTTCCGATGTCGCGCCGCCGCGCCGCCGCGACGCTCGCCCTCGCGGCCTGCGGCGCCGCGTTCGCGCAGACGGCGGTGGTACCCGACGGCCCGCGCATCCCGTCGCTGCCCGAGGCCGCGTTCGAGCGCATCGACGGTGCGCTGCGCGATCGCGTCGCGGCGGCCGACACGGCCGACGCGCATTTCGTGCGTGGCCTGCAGGCCACCATGGACCCCGGCGCGAGGATAGAGGCCTACGCTGCGGCCTACCGGCAGCGGCCGGGCGAGTTCCTGTTCCTCTCGAGCCTCGCGGACGCGTGCACGGTGCGTGCGATCCCGAACTGGCCGGACTGCGCGCAACTCGACCCGATGTCGCGCTGGGCGTCGCGCGACGCGGACAATGCGGCGCCCCGCGTGCTGCTCGCCGAGCGCGCGCGAGCGCGCGGCGACCTGCCGGGCCTGCGCGAGCAGGTGGCCTTCGCCGCCAGCTTGCGGCGTTTCGATTCGTACCGGCCGCGCGGTGGCGCGGTCGTCTGGACCGTGCTCCAGGGCGTCGCGTCGGTGGCGCGCGAGCCCGAGACTCCGTTCGCCGCCACCGCGATCGGGGCTGCCCGCGCGAACGTCGCCACCGCCGAGGCGGCCGCTGTGTGCCGCCACGACGGGCCCGCCGCGACGCCTGAGCACGGCGACGCCTGCCGCCATCTCGCGCGTTCGATGGCCGATCGCGCCGACACCTGGGAAGCTCGCGAAGTCGGTCTCGCCATCCTGTGGAGCTGGACCGGCGATGCCGCGGAGCGCTCGCGTCTCGCCGCGGAGCGCGACGCCCTCGAAGCGTCGAGTCTCTCCTGCAACCGCGCGCGGCTCGCGCTGGTCGAGGCGCTGAACCGCGATGCCGGGAGCCGCGCGGCGGCGCGAGTGATCGAGTTGGCGGCCATCGACGACGCGGCGAAACTCGGCGAGCCCGCAGCGTGCGCGCAGCTCGTCGCGAGGGCGCGCGACGCGAAGTTCCTCTGATACTGGCTCCAGGCGGGTTCCGTCAGGTCGACCTGAGCGCGGATTCGGCGATGACGCAGCCGGAGATGCGCCAGTGGCCTCCTGGCTGCCGCTGCATCGTGTAGATCGCGATCATCACGGCGCCGTCCTCCATGACGAGCTGCAGCGGCTGCACCACGCGTCCCTCGACGATCACGCCCTCCAGCGGTTGCGCGGATCGCGCCTCGGCGAGCGGCGCGTAGGCGCCGCGGACCATCGCGAGGAACGTGCGCGCGTCACCGAAGCGCGCGCGTATGCCCGGAGTCGCGTAGGCGAACGCCCGCCGTGCATCACCAGCCACGATCGCGGCGCGCTGGTCCTCGACCACGGCGCGGATCGCGTTCCAGTCCGCGGGGGAGGGTTCGGGATCCGGTGCCTGCGCCGCGGCGCCGATGACCGCGAACGCGGCGGCGGCGACCGCGGCGCGGAGCGCGGCGACGACGGTCATCGCGACGCGCACACCGGACAGGCCGGATCGCGCGGCACCTTCAACTCGCGCCAGCTCGCGCCGAGCGCGTCGTAGAGGAGCAGCCTTCCCGCGAGCGAGGTGCCCGCGCCCGCGAGGAGTTTCAGCGCCTCTCCGGCCTGCATCGCGCCGACGATGCCGACGAGCGGGGCGAACACGCCCATCGTCGCGCAGCGCGTTTCCTCTAGGTCCTCGCCCTCGCCGAACAGGCAGTGGTAGCAGGGCGACGCCGGGTCGCGGGTGTCGAACACCGCGACCTGGCCGTCGAAGCGGATCGCGGCGCCCGACACGAGCGGCACGCGCGCGCCGACGCAGGCGCGGTTCACCGCGTGCCGCGTAGCGAAGTTGTCAGTGCAGTCGAGCACGACGTCGGCCTCCGCCGCCAGCGCGGCGAGTTCGTCCGCCCCCACGCGTCGCTCCACGCGGACCAGAAGGGGTCCGGGATTGATTGCCGCGAGGCGCCGCGCGGCAGCCTCGACCTTGGGCGCGCCGACGTCGTCCAGCGAGAACAGGATCTGCCGCTGCAGGTTGGTGAGGTCGACCGCGTCGGCGTCCACCAGCGTGATGCGGCCCACGCCGGAACTCGCGAGGAACTGCGCCGCCGGGTTGCCGAGTCCGCCCGCGCCCACGACGAGTGCGCGCGCGGCCGAGAAGCGCGCCTGCGCGTCGG
The DNA here is from genome assembly GCA_020847675.1 of Burkholderiales bacterium. GTDB lineage: Bacteria > Pseudomonadota > Gammaproteobacteria > Burkholderiales > Casimicrobiaceae > VBCG01. The sequence goes on from JADLBN010000060.1 coordinate 8,466, forward strand.
GCCCCAGCTCGTTCAGGAGCAGGTGGCGGCTGTAGCGGAGGAGTTCCTGGTCGTCCATGGAAGGGGACGCAGCGCCGAGCGCGGCGCCGGAAGAGCGAGGGTTCCGCGGGGGGACAGCGCGCCGCGTACGCGCAAGCGGCAGCCCGATCTCGCTGCGGCCGGCAAGGCGAAGATCCCGGCGGCTGCCGGCGGCGTCGAGCTGCGCGGCAGGAGCATCGGGTCGTGAGCCATGCGGGAATGCTATCAAACCGATGCGCGAAGGCGATTGGACAGCCCTCGAGGCACATTCGTAGAATGCAGGGGCACCGAGGCCGCCGTCGCGCTCCTGAACAGCGCTGGCCGCGAGATGCCGGCCGGGACTTTGCACGCATCGGTGAGGACGGGCCGGGACCGAGGGGGACCCGCAGTGAGCCGGAACCGAGGGGTATGGCGAGTGGTGCGCGCCGTCGCGCTCCTGTGCGCCTGCGCGCCGCTCGCGTTGGCACAGGCGGCAGCGCAAGGCGGAAGCGCGGGAGGCGATGCCGCGGTCGGCGTCAAGGAGTCGAACTCGCCGCGGCAACTTGCGATCGCGAACAAGGCCTGGACCGGCGACCTCGACGCGATGCTGAAGCGGCGAATGATCCGCGTCGCGGTGCCCTACTCGCGCTCCCTCTTCATCAGCGACAAGGGCCGCGAGCGCGGCCTCGCCGCCGAACTCGTGCGCGATTTCGAGCGCTGGCTGAACCAGAAGCACGCAAAGGAACTGGGCAAGCGGCCGCTGACGGTCTACCTGATCCCGGTCACGCGCGACCGCCTGCTGCCGGACGTCGCCGAAGGGCTCGCCGACATCGCGGTGGGCAACCTCACGGTCACCGGCGAGCGCCTGCGCGTGGTCGACATGGTGTCGCCCGCGGGACTCAAGGACGTGCGCGAGGTCGTGGTCACCGGTGCCGCGTCGCCGTCCGTGACCGGCGTCGACGACCTGGCCGGGCGGACCGTGCACGTCCGTCGCGCGTCGTCGTACTACGAGAGCCTCGCTGCGCTGAACGAGCGGTTCGCGCGGGAAGGCCGCGCCCCGGTGAAGCTCGAGTTCGTCCCCGAGGCGCTCGAGGACGAGGACATGATGGAGATGGCGAACGCCGGCCTGATCCAGGCGATGGTCGTCGACGAGTGGAAGGCGGACATGTGGGCGCAGGTGCTGCCGAAGATCAGGGTGGTCGACACGGCCGTGCTGCGTGCCAGCGGGCGAACCGGCTGGGCGATCCGCAAGGGGAGTCCGAAGCTCGCCGCCGAGATCGACTCGTTCATCACCGGCTGGGCGCTGAAGCAGGGCGTCATCAACTACCGGCTCGCCCAGTCGATGAAGCGCGTCAAGCAGATCAAGGACCCGACCGCGACCGAGGAGTGGAAACGCTTCTCCTCGACGCTCGCGCTGTTCCGCAAGTACGGCGAGCGCTACGGGTTCGATCCGCTGATGCTGGCCGCGCAGGGCTACCAGGAGTCGCAGCTCGACCAGAACGCGAAGAGCCACGTCGGCGCGATCGGCGTGATGCAGATCATGCCTGCGACCGGCGCGCAGCTCGGCGTCGGTGATATCAAGAGCATCGAACCGAACATCCACGCCGGCGCCAAGTACATGGACCAGCTGATGTCGAAATACTTTCCGGACGCGAACTTCAGCGCGGGCAACCGGCCGCTGTTCGCGTTCGCGAGCTACAACTGCGGGCCGGGCAACGTCTCGAAGGCGCGCAAGGAAGCGAAGAAGCGGGGGCTGGACCCGGACAGGTGGTTCAACAACGTGGAGATCGTCGTCGCCGAGCAGATCGGAACCGAAACGACGACCTACGTGCGCAACATCTACAAGTACTACGTCGCCTACCGCCTGACGCTCGACGCGGAGGAGCGCCGTCGCGCGGCGCGCGAGCGCCTCGCGCCTGTGGCGGCGCCCGCCAAGTGAGGACGCCGCGCTGGCGCAGCGGGCGACGGTTGCCCCGGCAATGACCGAAGGCTCCCGACATGGCCGAGGCCGCGAACGAGCAGGCTCTCGCACCCGCTGCGGACGACGCTGCACACGAGTCCGTGGCGAGGGCGCTGCACGCGTCGGCCCGGCCTTGGCGATCGCGGCCGAGTTCGATCGCAGCGTGAAGGATCGTCCGCTGATGCCGATGGGACGCGCCGGATCCGTTCCGTCCGGGCGCCGCCGCGCGGTGACGCCGTCGGGCGGTGATCGGCAGCGTCGCAGGCTCCATCGCGTGGCCGGTCGCTGAGTCGACCTGCCGCCCGGCGGTCGTTGGACAGACACGTGGTGTCCGATGACAATCGCGGCGGGGTGACCGGGGATGAGCGCTTGACGATGGGGATGCCGAACGGCGTGCTCGCTGGCTTGCTCGCGGCTTGCGCGGTGCTGCTTGGAGCGGGCGAGCGGGCCGCCGCGCAAGCGCCGACGGGAAACGCGCCCGCGTACGTCGGCACCTCGGCCTGCTCCTCCTGCCACGCGAAGGAGCACGACGCCTGGCGCGGCTCGAACCACGACCGCGCGATGGAGGAGGCGAACGAGCGGACCGTCGAAGGCGACTTCGGCGGCGCGAAGCTCGTGCACGCGGGCGTCACGACCCGATTCTTCCGCCGCGACGGCCGCTACTTCGTCAACACCGAGGGCCCCGACGGCAAGCCGGCCGACTTCGAGGTGCGCTACACGTTCGGCGTGCACCCGCTCCAGCAGTACCTGATCGAACTCCCCGGCG
>JADLBN010000061.1 GCA_020847675.1 Burkholderiales bacterium
ACGTTGCACCGGCGGTGGCGGATTCAAGTAGCGCAACCGAGCCAAACCCAACCGCACCAGCGCCGCGCTTACCGTCGAGCGCGCCACGGGCAACCGCGCGGCGATCTCCGCCGCCACCAGTCGCCCATGCCGCAAAACTCGGATCAGCGCCAACCAGACGGCGGGCAACGCGTGCGGTCGCCGATGGGCCGACGAGCGCCGATCCTGCAGACCTGCCGGGCCTTCAGTGCGGTACCTGGCCAGCCACTTATAGACCGTACGTTCGGAGATCCCGAACGCCACGGCCACCGCGCTGACCGGCCAACGCTCTTGCGTCACCCGCTGCACCAGCATGGCTCGACTCCGCGGCGTGGTACGGGCATTCTTGTGGATGTTCATCCGGCTGTCTCCTATGAAGTTGATCGGCTCGCACCAATCAGCTTCCGGGATTCAGCCCGGGTGAACAACCCTCATAGAAATCACAACTAGCCGAGCGCGCCTCGCGCGCCCGGCACGAGTCAGGCCTCGTGAACGACCTGTCCGCCGACCAGCGTCCAGCGGACCCGGCCGGGAAGCTCGAGCCCGAGGAACGGTGTGTTCTTTCCCTGGCTCGCGAGCGCGTTCCGTTCGACCCGCCAGTGCGATGCCGGATCGAAGACGCACAGGTCCGCCACAGCCCCCACGGCGATCCGGCCCGCCGCGACGCCGAGAATGGCTGCCGGCGCCGAGGTGACGCGCGCGATCGCGTCGGGAAGGCTCACGTGCTCCTCCGCCGCCCACTTGAGCGTCAGCGACAGCAGGAGTTCGAGCCCGGTGGCTCCGGGCTCCGCTTCGCCGAACGGAACCAGCTTCGCGTCATCGTCGACCGGCGCGTGGTCCGACGACACGACGTCGATCGTGCCGTCGGCGAGACCCGCGCGCAGCGCCGCGCGGTCACGCGTCCCGCGCAGCGGCGGATCGAAACGCGCCTGGGCGTCGAACCAGCCGATGTCGACGTCGCACAGATGCAGGTGGTGCGCCGCGACCTCGCAGGTGACCGCGAGCCCCGCGCGCTTCGCGTCACGCACCATCGCCACCCCCTCGGCCGTCGACAGGCGCTGCAGGTGCACGCGCACGCCGGTCTCGCGGGCGAGCGCGAGGATGGTCGCGAGCGCGACCGACTCCGCGCAGGAGGGCACCGCGGGCAGCCCGAGCCGCGTGGACATCTCGCCCTCGTGCGCAACGCCGCCGCGCGCGAGGCTCGGATCCTGCGGGCGCAGCCACACGCGGTGACGAAACGTCGCCGCGTACTGCATGGCGCGCAGCATCACCTGCGCGTCGGGCAGCGGAGCGTCGCCCTGCGAGTAGGCGACGCAGCCGGCGTCGGCCAGTTCGCCCATCTCGGTGAGCGTCGTTCCTTGGAGCCCGAGCGTCAGCGCGCCGACCGGGTGGACGTGCGCGCGGTTCGCGTGGCGCGCGCGCCGCGTCAGCATCTCGACCAGGCCCGGCTCGTCGAGCGGCGGGTCGGTGTCGGGCGGACAGGCGAGCCGCGTGACGCCGCCGGCGATCGCGGCCTTCAGTTCGGAGTCGAGCGTCGCCTTGTGCTCGAGTCCGGGCTCGCGCAACCGCGCGTTGAGGTCGATCAGGCCGGGCGCGACGACCAGCCCGGACGCCTCGATCGTGCGCTCGGCCCGGAATCCCGCGGGGGCGGCACCGACGGCGACGATGCTTCCATCGGCGACGTACACCGGCTCGACCCGGTCGGTGCGCGCCACCGGGTCGACGACCCGCCCGCGAAGGATCTCGATGCGCATCGGCCCGGCCCCGGCTCAGTTCCCCGCGACCATGCTCATCACGGCCATCCGCACCGCGATCCCGAAGGTCACCTGGGGCAGGATCACGCTGCGCTCGCCGTCGGCGACCGGCGAGTCGATCTCGATGCCGCGGTTCATCGGCCCCGGGTGCATCACGATCGCGTCGGACTTCGCCAGCGCGAGCTTGCCGTCGGTCAGCCCGTAGTGCTTGAAGTACTCGCCCGCCGACGGCAGGAGCGCGCCCTTCATGCGCTCGTTCTGCAGCCGGAGCATCACGATCACGTCGCAGTCGGCGAGCCCCGCGCGCATGTCGTGGAACACGCGCACACCCATGCCCTCCACGCGGGCGGGGATGAGCGTCCGCGGCCCGATCACGCGCACGTCGGGAGTGCCGAGCGTCGCGAGGCCATGGATCAGGCTACGCGCGACGCGCGAGTGGAGCACGTCGCCGACGACGGCGACGGACAGCGCGCGGAAGTCGCGCTTGTAGTGACGGATCGTGTAGAGGTCGAGGAGCCCCTGCGTCGGGTGCGCGTGACGGCCGTCGCCCGCGTTCACCACGTGCACGTGCGAGCGTCCGGTCGCGAGCAGGTGGCTTGCGATCAGGTGCGGCGCGCCCGACTGCGAGTGGCGCACGACGAACATGTCGGCGTTCATCGCTACCAGGTTGTCGATCGTGTCGAGCAGCGTCTCGCCCTTCGAAGTCGACGATGCGCCGATGTTCAGGTTGATGACATCGGCGGACAGCCGCTTCGCCGCGATCTCGAAGGTCGTGCGCGTGCGGGTCGAGTTCTCGAAGAACAGGTTGAACACGGCCTTGCCGCGCAGGAGCGGCACCTTCTTCACCTCGCGTTCGCCGAACGACGCGAACGGCTCTGCCGCGTCGAGGATCGACAGGATCGTCGCCGCGGGCAGACCTTCGAGCGTCAGCAGGTGGACGAGCCTCCCGTCCGGACCGAGCTGGGGGTTGCGGCCTGCGTTCACGCGCGCCTCTTCAACCGCCGCCCGCCGGCTCCGCGCCCAGCGACAGCCGTCCCGCGGCATCGCGGGACAGCACGATCGACAGCGAGCGGGCGCACGCGACCCGCACCCCGACGTAGTCGGGTTCGATCGGCAGCTCGCGCCCGCCACGGTCGACCAGCACCGCGAGTTCGATCGCGCGCGGCCGCCCGAAGTCGAACAGCTCGTTGATCGCCGCGCGCGTCGAGCGCCCGGTGTAGAGGACGTCGTCGATCAGCACGATCGTCGCGCCGGCGACGTCGAAAGGAAGGTCGCTCCGCCGCGCACCTGTCTTGAGGCCGCGCGACGCGTAGTCGTCGCGGTAGAACGACACGTCGATGAAGCCCACCGGGTGCTCGCCCGGCACGAGCTTCCCGAGCCGTTCGGCAAGCCAGGCGCCTCCCGAGTAGATGCCGACGAACGCCGCGTCGTGCGCGACCCCGGTGAGCAGGCTCGACGCGAGGGTCTCGAGCGCGCGCTCCGCGTCCGGGAGGTGGACGCCGGGCGGATCAGCGCTCATCGAGCCAGCCCTGCAGGATCAGTTGCGCGGCGACGCGGTCGCGCACCACGCGCGCCTGCCGCCCCTTCACGCCCGCCTCGTCCAGCGAAGCCGCCGCGGAGATCGTCGTGAGCCGCTCGTCCGCGTAGTCGACCGGGAGTCCGGTGCGCCCCGCGAGCTGGCGGCCGAAGCGCTCGGCCCTGACCGTGGTCTCGTGCGGCGCGCCGTCCGCGTGGACCGGCAGGCCCACGACCAGCCGCGCAGGTTGCCACTGCGCCACGAGCGCCGCGATCGCGTCGAAGCGTTCGCGCTCGCTCCCGCGCTCGATCGTCGCGAGCGGGTGCGCGAGCCGCGTGCCGAGGTCGCCCACCGCGACGCCGATGCGGCGGGTGCCGAAATCGAAGGCGAGCACGGTGGTGTCTGCACGCGAGGCGGCGCCCGGCGCTGCCTTACGCATGCCCGGCGCCGTCCGAGAGGCGCGAGAAGTCGATGCCGAGCTTCGACATCGCCGCCGGCAGCCGCCGGTCGGCCGGCACGTCGAACAGCACGTCGGCATCCGCGTCGACGGTCAGCCAGGCATTCTGCGAGAGCTCGTGTTCGAGTTGCCCCGCGGACCACCCGGCGTAACCCAGCGAGACCAGCACGTCGCGCGGGCCCTCGCCGCGCGCGAGCGCCTCGAGGATGTCCTTCGAGGTCGTGAGTCCCAGGTCGTCGGACACCGCGAGCGTCGACTGCCAGTTGCCGAGAGGGCGATGAAGGACGAAACCCCTGTCCATCTGCACCGGGCCCCCGTAGAGCACCGGCGAGCGGGAGAGCGCCGTGTCGGGCAGCTCGACCTCGACCTGCTCGAACAGCGTCGAGAGCGTCATCTCGATCGGGCGGTTGACGACGATGCCGAGCGCGCCGTCGTCGTTGTGCTCGCAGACGAAGGTCAGCGTGTGCGCGAAATGCGGATCGGCCATGGCCGGCATGGCGATCAGGAAGTGGTGGGTCAGGTTCATCGAGTCGCACCCACGATGCTGCATTGTAATCGCCCCCCTCCCGCCGGACAATGCGCGGCGCGTCGACGCGCTTCCGGCGTCCGCGCGCCCCGCATGCCGACGTGCTTCGCCGCGGCGCACCGCGACGCGGAGCCGGATGCGCACTCCGGCCGCAGCGCGCCGCCCGGCGCTAGAATCGCCGCCATGGCCGGCGCGCTCGCCCGGATCGTCGCAGGGTTGCTCGCGGCCGCGTCCGTCCTGGCGGTCGCGGACGAACGGGTGCAACTCGACCCCTTCGCGATCGCGACCAGCGGCCATCCGAACTGCCCTCCCGTTGCGCCGCCGCTCATGACCCGGGAAGAAGTCGAACGCTCGGCGCACGCGCGCGCCGAACGCGGCACGCGCTGCGCGATGGAAGGGACCTGCGAGCCGGGCGGCGCCTACCGCCGCGATCCCGAGATCAACGAAGCGGTTCGCGCCGCGATCGCGGCCGACAAGCGCTTCGCCTCGGCGTCGATCTGGCTCACGACCTCGCGCGGCTGGGTGACGCTCGAGGGCTGCGTGCGCGACGCGGTGCAGCGCCTCGAACTGGAGGAGGCCGTCAAGCGGCAGCCGCGCGTCGTCAAGGTGTTCGACGAGACGCGCGTGGTGCCGGTGCGCGCGCGAAAGCCGCGCAGGCCGCCGGCCTGAGGCCGGGCCGCCCGCGCCGGCCCGAAGGCTCAGTCTTCCTCGTGCCGCCGGTGCTTCGCGTACTCGGCCGCGAGCTGCTGCTGCACGTTCGGCGGCGCCTGCTCGTAGCGCGCGAGCGCCATCGTGTAGCTGCCGTGGCCGCCGGTCACCGCCTTGAGGCGCGAACCGTAGCCGTCGAGTTCGGCGAGCGGCGCGGTCCCGATCACCGCGAGCGCGCCCGCCGCGAGCGTCTGCGTGCCGGTCACCTGGCCGCGACGCGACGAGAGATCTCCGGCGATGTCGCCCATCTTCTCGGCCTGGCAGTGCACCTCGAGATTGACGATCGGCTCGAGCACGATCGGCCGCGCCTTCGAGATCGCGTCGAGGAACGCCTTCCGGCCGGCCGACACGAACGCGACCTCCTTGCTGTCGACCGCGTGGCTCTTGCCGTCGTAGACGATCACGCGCACGTCCTGCAGCGGATAGCCCGCGATCGGCCCGAGCGCGAGCACCTGCTCGACGCCCTTCTGCACCGCCGGGATGAACTGGTTGGGAATCGTGCCGCCCTTGACCTCGTCGACGAACTCGAAGCCGGCGCCGCGCGCGAGCGGCTCGATGCGCAGGTACACCTCGCCGAACTGGCCCGCGCCGCCGGTCTGCTTCTTGTGCCGGTGGTGGCCGTCCGCCTTGCCGGTGATGGTCTCGCGGTAGGGGATGCGCGGCGGGCGCGTCTCGACCTCGAGCTTGAACTGGCTCGCCATGCGATCGAGCGTCGAGCGCAGGTGCAGGTCGCCCAGGCCGCGCAGCACCGTCTCGTTGAGCGTGGTGTCGTGCTCGACGGTCAGCGTCGGGTCCTCCGCGCACATCTTGTGCAGCACGTCGGACAAGCGCTGCTCGTCGCCGCGGCGCTTCGGCGCGATCGCGACGCCGTGCATCGGCCGCGGAAACGAGAGCGGCGCCACGTGGATGCGGTCCTCGTCGTGCGAATCGTGCAGCA
>JADLBN010000062.1 GCA_020847675.1 Burkholderiales bacterium
GCCCGCCACCGCGCCGCCGATGTCGGCCTGGTGCCCCTTGACCGCGGTCCAGGCCGCGAGCCGGCCCTCGAAGAACACCGGCTTGAACACCGCGACGTCGTTGTTCTGGTTGCCGAGGCTGAACACGTCGTTGTGGAAGAACACGTCGCCGGGATGGATGTCGTCGCCGAAGGTCTCGCGCACGTGCTTGCACACAGGCGCGAGCGAGAACGCGAGGATCGGCAGGTTCTCGGTCTGCTCGAGCATCCGCCCGTCGGCGTCGTAGAGGCCGGTCACGAAGTCCTTCGCCTCGCACAGGATCGGCGAGCGCGTCGTCTGCTGCATCGAGATGCTCATCTCGTCGGTGATCGACTTGAACGTCCGCGCGTACACCGACAACAGGATCGGGTCGATCTTCATGCCGTGGCCTCCACGCCGCGCGATTCTCCGAGGGCGGACACGAGGTCCGCGCGTTCCTTGCGGTAGAGGACCAGCGAGCCAAGCCGGTCGACCACCGCGTCCCACGACGCCGTCAGCACGATCGAGGTTGTCACCTCCTCGACGATCGCCGGGCCGGCGATACGCTGCCCACCGGCAAGCTTGTGCCCGTCGTACACCGGCACCTTGCGGAACGCCGCCTCCTCCGGCACCCAGGCCTCGCGCCGGCCCTTGAGCGCGGCCGCCGGCTCTCCGCCCAGCCACTCTCCGGCCACCGGCTGCAGCTTGTCGACGGCGCCGGTGGCCTGCACGCGCACATTGATGATCTCGATCGCCGCGCCTTCGTGCTCGAGCGAGTAGCCGTAGAGGCGGTTGTGCTCGCGGTGGAGTCCGTTCGCGATCGCTCCTGCGTCCCGGGCGGCGAGCGCTTCGCGCGGCACCGCGACCCCGACCTCGTGGTACTGCTTCTCGTAGCGGCAGTCGAGCGTCACGGCGAAGCGGCGATGCGCGGGAGCGATGCGGTCGGCGGCGAGCCTGCGGTCGCCTTCGGCGACCATCCCGTCGACCAGCTCCGAGAGCCGCGCCCAGTCCAGCGTCGCAAGACCCGAGACGAAGGTGCGCACGAAGTCGTGCCGCAGATCCGAGAGCAGCATCCCCATCGCGCACAGCACGCTCGACTCGCGCGGCACGACCTGCAGCGGAATCGACAGCTCGTTGCAGATCTGGCACGAGTGGATCGGTCCCGCGCCGCCCGCGGCGACGAACGGGAACTCGCGCGGGTCGAAGCCGCGCTTGATCGTGACCTCGCGCACGCCCTGCGCCATGTTGTTGCACACGACCCGGTACATTCCAGCGGCGGCTTCCTCGATCGACAGGCCCATCGGCTGCGCGATGTGGCTGCGGATCGCCTCGCGCGCCGCGTCCACCGAGAGCTTCATGCGGCCGCCCGCGAAGTAGTCGGGGTCGAGGTAGCCCAGCACGAGGTTCGCGTCGGTCGACGCGGGCAGCGTGCCGCCGCGGCCGTAGCACGCGGGCCCCGGATCCGCGCCCGCGCTCTGCGGCCCCATCCGCAGCATCCCGCCGCCGTCGATCCATCCAATCGAACCGCCGCCGGCGCCGATCGTGTGGATGTCGAGCATCGGCAGCGCGATCTTGTGGCGCGCGATGCTGCCGTCGTTGACCCGAAGCGGCTCGCCCACCGCGACCGAGGCCTCGAAGCTCGTTCCGCCCATGTCGGTCGTGATCGCGCGGTCGCTTCCGAGCGCCTTCGCGTAGAAGAGCCCGGCGCCGGGACCGCCCGCGGGTCCCGACAGGAGCGTGAGCGCGGGACTCGACCGCGCGGCTTCCGGCGACATCACGCCGCCTCCGCTCTGCATGACCAGGAGCGACCCGCGGAATCCCGCGTCCGCCAGCCGGCCCACCAGTCCCTCCAGATAGCGGTTGAGCTTCGGACCGACGTACGCATTGAGCACCGTGGTCGACACCCGCTCGTAGAAGCGGATCGACGGCAGCAGCATCGACGACACGGTGAGGTACGCGTCCGGCATCGCGGCGCGGACCCGCTCGGCCGCCGCGGCCTCGTGCGCGGGATTCGCGTACGCGTTCATGAAGCAGATCGACACCGCCTCGACGCCCTCGCGGCGGAAGTGCGCGACCGCGTGGTCGACGTCGGCGAGCGAGAGCGGCTCGATCTCGCGACCCGCGCGGTCGAGGCGTCCGCGGACGCCCACCCGCAGGTGGCGTGGCACGAGCGGCTTCACGTTGGTGAAGGTGTTGTCGTACTGCTCCTCGCGGATGCCGCGCCGCATCTCCAGCGCGTCGCGCACCCCGGCAGTGGTGAGGAGCGCCGACTTCGCGCCGGTGCGCGTGAGCGTCGCGTTGGTGGCGACCGTCGTGCCGTGGACGATGGTGTCGAGCGACGCCGCGAACGCGCGCGGGTCGATCGGCGGCTCGACCATCGCCGCGAGGTCGCGGATGCCCTCGACCACCGCGATCGACGGATCCGACGGCGTCGACAGCACCTTGTGCAGGAGCGGCGGCGCGCCCTCGCGCGTCAGCACGAAATCGGTGAAGGTGCCGCCCACGTCGATGCCGATTCTCGAACCCATGCCGTTCCCTCTCCTGGTCACGCCTCGCCGGCGACCGTTTCGCGCCGGGCGAGTTGCTTCAGCGCCTCGCGCTTCACCTTGCCCAGCGCCGTGCGCGGCAGGCTCGCGGCGAACACCACGTCGCGCGGATGCTTGTAGCGCGCCACGCGCCCTTCGAGCAGCGCGCACACCGCCTCGCGCGTGAGCGTCGCGCCCGGTGCCGGCACCACGATCGCGACGACGGCCTCGCCCCAGCGGTCGTCGGGCCGCCCGACCACCGCAACTTCGGCGATCTCGGGGCACTCGGCGAGGACGTTCTCGACTTCGGCCGGATAGACGTTCTCGCCGCCGGAGATGATCAGGTCGCGGCGGCGTCCGTCGACGTAGAGCCAGCCGTCGGCGTCGGCGTGGGCGACGTCGCCGGTGCGATACCAGCCGCCCTCGAGGGCCGCCTGCGACTCGCGCGCCCGATTCCAGTAGCCGCTCATCACGTTGCCGCCACGCACGAGGATCTCGCCCGGCTCCCCCGCCGCCACGTCGTTGCCGCCCTCGTCGACCAGCCGCAGTTCGCAGTGGAGCGCGGCCTTGCCGACCGAACCCGGATGGAACGGCGCGTCCTCGGCGCGCTGATAGGCGGCGATCGGGCAGGTCTCGGTCGCGCCGTAGACCTGCAGGAGCGGCACGCCGCGCTGCAGGTCGCGGCGGACGAAAGGCTCGCCGATGATGGTCGAGCCGGTCGAGATCGAGCGCAGGCGCGACAGATCCGCACGCGCCCACGCCGGCTCGCGCGCGAGGAGTTCGAGCTGCGCCGGGACGAGCACCGTGAGCGTGATGCCGTCCTGCTCGATCGAGCGGACCGCCTCGGCCGGGTCGAAGCGCGGGTGGAGCACCACGGTCGCGCCGGCGTGGAGCGCGGGAAGCGTCTGGATGTTGAGGCCGCCGACATGGAACAGCGGCAGCGTCGTCAGCACGACGTCGCGGCTGGTGAGGTCGTGCATGTGCGTGCTGTTGGCAGCGTTGTGCTCGAGCGACGACTGCGTGTGCACGACGCCCTTCGGGACGCCGGTGGACCCGGACGTGTAGCAGAGCAGGACCTGGGCATCCGCCCCACCCTCGCGCGGCGCCTTCCCGGCCGCCGTCGCGAGGAAGCGCTCCCACGTCGTCCAGCCCGGACGCGCTGCGCCGAGCGCCACGCGCACCGGAACCTGCACGGCGTCGGCAATCGCGGCGACCGGCTCGACGAACGGGTCGGACGCCACCAGCACGCGCGGGCTGCAGTCGCCGAGCATCGCCCTGTGCTCGGGCGGCGCGAGGCGCCACGACAGCGGCACGAAGATCGCGCCGAGCCGCGCGCACGCGAACAGGAGCACGATCTGCTCGACTCCGTTGTAGCCCAGGTGCGCGATGCGGTCGCCGCGCGCCGCGCCGTGCGCGGCGAGCGCGTCCGCGGCCGAGTCGATCGCACGGGCGAGGTCCGCATAGGTCATCGCACCGCCGGGACCGGCGAGCGCGGTCTTCGCCGGCGTGAACGCGGCGTGCCTCTCGATCCAGTCCGACAGGTCCATGTTCCCTCCGTCGGCCGCGCGAACCGCGCGAACCGGGCGGGGGCGGCGTCGCTCTGCCGGCGACGTCCGCCCGCCGTTGTCGCCCCGCCGCTGCGGCCCGCCCGCCGCGGCGGGCGCGGCGATCGCGTTCCGGAACGGCGACCTCCTCCTAGTGCCCGTGCCTGTCCCCGACCTCCAGCGCGACCGCCATCGCGGTGTCGCCGGCCGCGCAGCCGGCGAACAGTCCGCGGCCTCCGCCGCGCACGGCCAGTTCCTCGATCAGTTCGATCACCGATCGCGTTCCCATCGGTGCCTGCGGATGTCCCCACACCAGTGACGATCCGTAGTTGTTCATCCGCGCGCAGTCGGCCCCGGTCTCGCGCGCGAACACGAGGTCGTTGACCGCGAACGGGTTGTGCGTCTTGATCGCGTCCAGATCCCCGATGGCGAGCCCGGCCTGCGCGAGTGCGCGCCGCGCGGCAGGCACGGTGGCCTCCGGCATGTGCGCGAGCGGCGCGCGGGCCTGTCCGAAACCCAGGATCCGCACCGCGATCGACGGCTGCGGCGAGAGTTCCGCTGCACGCGCAGGCGTCGCGACGACGATCGCGGCGTTCCCGTCCGCCGGGTGCGTCTGTCCGCCGAAGGTCACGCTGCCGCCGTCGCGCACCGGCTTGAGCTTCGCGAGACCCTCCGGCGTGGACGCGCCGAAACCCTCGTCGCCGGAGAGCGTCCCGACCGACTTCCTGAAGTTCGCGGACGGAACGTCGAACGGCAGCGTCATGAAGCGGCGCAGGAACGCCGAGTCGTCGGCGAGCGCCATCGCGTACTGCTCCTCGCGCCTCAGCACGACCTCGTGCTGCTCGGCGGTCGAGATCCCGCGCGCGCGCGCGACGTTCTCGGCGGTGTCGACCATCGCGTGCGGCCCGAGCGGGTCGCAGTCGAAGTTCCCGAGCACCCAGTCCTCGTGCGCGCCGGTGCCGCCCGGGCCCTTCGGGTTCGGGTAGTAGAGGTGCGGCCCGTTCGACGTGCGGTCGCAGGTGACGCCGAGCGCGGCTTCGGCGAGGCCGGCCTCGATCTCCTGCGCGCACGCGAGGAGCACGCGCACGCCTGTCGCGCAGGCCTGCATCACCGTCTGCCCGCCGAGGCGCGGCGCGCCGGCGAGGCCCGCGAGCCACGGCAGCCCGTAGAACGCGTGCTTCTGCGGCACCGACAGGCCGAGCACGCCGTGATCGAAGCGCTCCGGATCGATGCCGCGGCGGGCGAGTTCGCGCGTCGCGACGTGGGCGGCGAACTCGATGCTGTGGAGGTGCGCGAAGCTCCCCTGCCAGCGCGCGAACGGCGTCGACCAGTAGGCGCCGTAGGGAATCTCGGCCCGAAGCGCCATGGCTCGGTCCTAAGCCCGTCGCGCGCGCGCCGCCGCGGGCGGCTCGCTCCGCGAAGTTCGGTCGCGGTCGATGTCGTCGAGGACCAGGCGCAGGTGGTGGCGAGCGGCCTTGAGGTGCTCGCGCATCACCAGCACTGCGCGTTCCCGGTCGCGCTTCTTCAGGACCGCGTGGATCTTCCTCATGCCCGCGAGCGCCGCCTTGCGCGCCGCCGGGTGGTTGAGCGTGAGCACGCGCAGGTAGCGCACGTGGCCGGCGTAGAGGTCGAGCGCCCGCAGGAGCCGGCGGTTCGCCACCAGATCGTGCCAGCCGGCGTGGAAGCGGGCGTTCGCCTCGATGAACGCCTCGGCGTCGGCGCCTTCCTCGGCGGCCTCGGCGCTGGCGAGGGCGGCGCCGAGGCGGGACAGCGCACCGGGAGCGACGCCTTCGGCGGCGACCTGTGCCAACGCAGCAGGCTCCAGCAGTTCGCGCAGTTCGTAGATCTCGTCGACGTCGGTGTCGGTGAGGACCGGCACCGTGAAGCTTCGCCCGTCCGCCGCGATCAGGCCCTCGCTCTCGAGCCGCGCGAGCGCCTCCCGGACCGGCGTGCGCGACACGCCGAGCTGGACGGCGAGTGCGGCTTCCTGCAGCCGCTGGCCCGGGACGATCGCGTGGCTGCCGAGCGATTCGCGCAGCCGCCGGTACACGCGGTCGCCGAGGCCTGCGGGGCGGTCGACGGGCTTGAGCGCGGGAACCATGGATTCGAAACGGGAGAACGGGTCGTCGAAGGCGGTCGGCCGGCGCGCGGCGGGGATTGAACGTATCCGGTATTGCGGGTACGGTATACATTCGGTCTTCGACTGTCAACCGGCGCCACCGCCCAACCCGCACCCCGCGGCCACTCCCCGAAATGCCCTCCCCGCGTCCGCCCTTCGCCTCGATCTGGGCGAGCCCGTTCCGGCCGCTCGGCGCGCTCGGCGTCGCCTACGGCGTCGCGCTGATGGCCGCGTGGGTCGCCGTGCGCGCCGGCGTCGTCGATGCGCCGGGCGCGTCCTCGTGGCACGCGCACGAGATGCTGTACGGATTCGCCGGCGCGATCGTGTGCGCGATCGTGCTGACGGCGCTGCCCGGGTGGGCGGGAACGCCCGAACTCCGGGGCGCGCCGCTCGCGGCCATCGTTCTCCTGTGGATCGCCGCGCGCGCAGGCTACTGGCTGCGCGACGCCCTGCCCGCCGCGCTCGCCGGAGCCCTCGCCTGCGCGCTGTGGGTCGTGCTCGGCCTCGTGCTCGCGCGCCAACTCGCGCGGCTCGCCCAGCGCACCTGGCTCGCCCTCCTCGTCGTCGTCGCTGGTCTCGCCGCCGGCGAGGCGCTGTTCTTCGCCGGTCAGGCGCAGGCCGGAGAACGCACGGGCCTGCACGCGATCGTGCTGCTCTTCGCTCTCGCCGGCGGACTGTTCACGCCCGTGTTCACCGGCAACCACCTGCGGCTCGCCGGCCGTGGAGCCCAGGCGAGCTTCCTCATGCCGCTCGAACTCGCGGCGGTCGCGTCGATTGTCGCGCTCGCCGCGCTCGACCTCGCAGCGGCACCGCCGCGCGCTCTCGCCGCGGCCGCGTTCGCCGCGTTCGCGGTCCACGGTGTCCGGCTCGCCCGCTGGCGCGGCTGGAAGGCGCTCGACGCCCCGCTCCTGTGGACGATGCACGCGGGCTACGCGTGGCTCGTCGCCGCGTTCCTGCTCTTCGGGCTGGGCGCGGCCGGCTTCCCGGTGGCCGCGCAGGCGTGGCTGCACGCCTTCACGGTGGGCGCGCTCGGATCGATGATGATCGGACTCCTCACGCGCGTCGCGCTGCGCCACACCGGCCGCCCGCTCGCGATCCCGCACGACATCGTCGCGGCGTTCCTGCTGGTGCAGGTCGCCGCGCTCGCGCGCGTCGGCGGGGCGCTCGCCGGCGCGAACGCATCGTGGATCGTCGTCGCCGGCCTCGCCTGGGCCGCCGCATTCGCGATCTACCTTCGACGCTACGGCGCCGTGCTCACCTCCCCCTCGCTGCCCCGCGCGGGCGCGAGCCCGCTCACCACCGACACGCAGCCGCCGCCCGCCGGACCGCGGCGCTGACACCCCTGCCCTTCGCCCGCCGAGGCCGACGTGACTCCACCCCGCTACGCCAATCCGCTGATCGCCCCGCCCACCCGCCCGATGCCGCGGCACGTCGGCATCGTCGGTGCCGGGACCATCGGGCCCGACATCGGCTATTACCTGAAGAGCGCGCTGCCGGACCTCTCGCTCACGCTGGTGGACGTCGCGCAGGCGCCGCTCGACGCGGCGCTCGCGCGCTTCGCCGATTACGCGCGCAAGGCGGTTGCTCGCGGCAAGATGAGCGCCGCGCGGGCCGCCGAGGTCACGCGCAACCTCGAGGGCAGTCTCGACTACGACGCGCTCGCCGGCTGCGACTGGGTGATCGAGGCCGCGACCGAGCGCCTCGACCTGAAGCGCCGGATCTTCGCCGATCTCGAACGTCGGCTTGCGGACGACGCGATCGTCACGTCGAACACGAGTTCGCTGCCGGCGTCGCGTCTCTTCGCCGGGATGCGCCACCCCGGGCGCGCGACGGTCACGCACTTCTTCGCGCCGGCCTGGCGCAATCCCGCGGTCGAGGTCGTCGACTGGCCGCTCGCCGCCCCGGGACTGGTCGATCACCTGCGCCGCGTGTTCGCGGCCACCGGCAAACTGCCGCTCGTCACCGCCGATGCGACCTGCTTCATGCTCGACCGCGTCTTCGACAACTGGTGCAACGAGGCGGCGATGCTGCTGCCGCAGGCGAGCGCGGGCGAGATCGACGCGGTGGCCGGCGAGTTCGTCCACGCGGGACCGTTCTTCGTGCTGAACCTCGCCCGCGGCAACCCGATCATCGTCGAGACCAACTCGCTGCAGGCCGACGAGGAAGGCGAGCACTACCGGCCCGCCCCTGTATTCCGCTCGGTCGACCGGTGGCTCACCGGGGCGCCCGGCGACAGGGTCGACGTAGCGCCCGAGACCGCGGCGGCCGTCCGCGACCGGCTGGCCGGCGTGCTCTTCTCGCAGTCGACCGACATCCTCGACCGCGGCATCGGCGGCGCCGCCGACCTCGATCTCGGCTGCCGGATCGCGCTCGGGTTCAAGCGCGGCCCTCTCGACCTGATGCGCGACCTGGGTGAGGCGGAGGCCACGCGCATCCTCGGCCGCTTCGCCCGCGAACGGCCCGGAATGCCGATGCCGAAGCGGCCGCTCGCCTCGTACACCCGGTTCCTGCGCCACGTCCAGGTCGACGATCTCGACGGCGTCAAGGTCGTCACGCTGCGCCGCCCCGAGGCGCTGAACGCGCTGCACGACGAGATGACCGACGAGATCCTCGAGGTGATCCGCGCTCACGAGCGCGACGCGGCGGTGCGCGGTTTCGTCCTCACCGGCGACGGGGCCCGGGCGTTCTGCGCCGGAGCGGACGTCGGGCGCTTTCCCTCGCTCCTCGGCGACGCGCAAGCCTCCGCGCAGTACGCGCGCGACTGCTCGCGCCTCCTCGTCCACCTCGACGCGATGGAGAAGCCGGTGGTCGCCGCGCTCAACGGCTTCGCGCTCGGGGGCGGGTTCGAACTCGCGATGCGCTGCCGCTCGATCGTTGCGATGAAAACCGCGTGGATGCAGTTCCCCGAGATCACGCTGGGCATCCTGCCGGGCATCGGCGCGATGGTCGTGCCCTACCGCCGCTGGCCCGGCGCGGCTTCGCTGTTCCACGGGATGCTGCGCCGGGCCGAGAAGCTCACCGCGGGGCGCGCGCACGAACTCGGGATCGTCGATGCGCTCGCGGCCGAACCGCACGCGCTCGTCGCGGAAGCCGTGGCGCGGGTGCGCGCGCTCTCGGGCAGGCCGGGCGGCATCGCGGAAGGCGCGGTCGTCGTTCCGGATCTCGCTCCCGTCGCGCCGGTCGCCGAGGATGGCACGACGCTGAGCGCCGAGGCGATCGCGCTCATGGAACGGGCGATCCGCGACGCCGCGGCCGCGCCCACGCTCGGCGAGGCGCTCGAGGTCGGCTACCGCGCGTTCGGCGCGAGCGCGTGCACCGCCGCCGCGCGCGAAGGCATCGCGGCGTTCGGCGAGCGCCGTCGTCCCGACTTCAAGCGGACCGGCTGACCGCATCGGCGCGGCGCTTCGCGAGATGGATCAGCGCGCGGGCGCAGGCGAACGAGTGGCCGTCGAGATTCGCCTCGCGCGGCAGATCCGGGAGGTCGCGGGGCCGCCCCGACGCGGCGAGGCGCCGTTCCCCGCACTCCGTCACGCTGTCGGCGTCGAGCGAATCGTCGGCGCGGACCGCGTGGACGCCCGGAAGCGAAGCCGGCAGCCAGTCCGTGCGGCCGGGGTGCTCGGACGCAACGATGACGCAGCCGGCGTCGAGCGCGGCCGCGCAGGCGTCGGCAACCGCGCGGGAGCCGGGACCGGGTGCCACGCCAAGACTCAGGTTGATGAACTCGCAGCCTTGCGCTGCCGCCCGCAGGATACCGCGGGCGACGAGCGACGGCCAGGTCGCGCCGTCGGCGTCGAACACGCGCACCGCGAACAGTTCCGCGTCGGGAAACGCGCCGCGGATCACGCCGGCCACCGCGGTGCCGTGGCCGACGAGGTCGCGGAAGTCGCCGTCCTCGCGCAGTTCTCCGCCGGGGCCCACGAAGATCCTGCAGCCCGAGACCGCGCCGCGCACGTGCGAGTGCCACGGGTTGACGCCGCTGTCGACGATACCGATGGCGAGCGGGCTCACCGCGGCTTCTCCGAAGGCGGAGCGAGCCGCGACGCGAGGTCCTCGAACGAGGCCGCCTCGCCGGGGGCAATCGCCGACAGGCGTCCGTCGCGCAGGAACAGGATCCGGTGCATCGCGTCGAGGCCGACGGGACGGTGCGAAACCACGAGCGCCGTACGGTCGGGGAACGCGTGCCACAGGTTGCGCCGGACGCGCACCTCGGTGTCGAAGTCGAGCGCGGAGAACGCCTCGTCGAGCACCAGGATGCGCGGGTCGCGCAGCACGAGCCGCGCGAGTCCCAGGCGCTGCCGCTGTCCGTCGGACAGCGCGAGCCCGCGCCCGCCGATGACCGTCGCGTAGCCCTGCGGCAGCGCCTCGATGAACTCCGCGGCGTCGGCGATCGCCGCGGCGCGCTCGACGTCCTTGCGGCTCGCCCGCGGGTTGCCGTAGCGCAGGTTCTCCTCGACGGTCGCGTGGAGCAGGAAAGGCTCGGCGCCGGCGTAGCCGAGGGTCGCGCGCGCACGCGTCCGCCGGGTGCGTCCGACCGCCGCGCCGCCGACGCGCACGCTGCCCTGCGACGGCGACCGCAGGCCGAACAGCAACTGGACCAGCGTCGACTTCCCCGCTCCCGAGGCGCCGAAGAGCGCGATGCGCTCGCCGCGTGCGACGGCGAGGTCGACCGCGTGGAGCACCGGCGGCTTGCC
>JADLBN010000063.1 GCA_020847675.1 Burkholderiales bacterium
GACCTGCGCTACGCCGAGGTGCACGAGGGCGAGGCTCGTGACGAGGTTCGCGTACTCGCCGGCGACGGCGACGCCGATCGTTTCGCCCGCGCGCACGCCTTCCGCGACAAGCCAGGCCGCGCAGCCGAGCGCGCGCGCGTGCAACTCGCCCGCGGTGACGACCTGCGCGCGGTCGACGAGCGCTGGCGCGTCCGGCGCGGTGCGCGCTGTTCGCGCCAGCATCGCGGCGAACGGCAGCGTGGGCATCGGCACGCGACCCGCTCAGTCGACCCGCAGCTTGTTCGCCCGCACCACGTCGCCCCACCTCCGCGCCTCGGCGCGCTGGAACTCGCCCAGTTGTGCGGGAGTCATCGAAACGTACGCGATGTCGTTCGCCGCCATCCGCTGGCGGACTTCCGGCGAGCGCATGATGCGGTCGACCTCGCGATTGAGCTTCTGCACGATCTCGTCCGGCACGCCGGCCGGCCCGAACAGCGCCACCCAGCTGTTGCCGCCGAGGCCGGGCAGCGTCTCGCCGATCGTTCCCACTTCGGGCAGGACCTGAGATCGCGTCCGGCCGGAGGTCGCGATCGGCCGGATCTTGCCGGCGCGGATCTGCGGCAGGGCCGTCGATACGGACATCGACGCGAACGCGATGTCGCCGCGCAGCAGCGCCAGCAGGACCTCGCCCTCGCCCCTGTAGGCGATCTGCTGGAACGGGATGCCCGTCTGCGACTTCATCGATTCGATGTGCAGGTTGCCGAGCGTGCCCACGCCCGAGGAGCCGTAGTCCATGCCGCCCGGTCGTGTGCGCGCGAGGTCGAGCAGCTCGCGGAGCGTGGTGGCCGGGACGTGCGGCGCGACGACGAGCACCGAGGTCGCCTCGGCGACGAAGGCGATGGGCGTGAAGTCGCGCAGCGGGTCGAATGGGAGGCTCGAGTAGAGCGTGGCGTGCACGGCGTGCGTGTTGAACGCTCCGACGATCAGCGTGTACCCGTCCGGGGCGGCCTTGGCGACAAGGTCGCTGCCGAGGTTCCCGCCGTTGCCGGGCCGGTTCTCGACCACCACCGGCTGCGGGAGGACGCGGCCCAGGTCCTGCGCGATCACCCGCGCGTAAGTGTCGGTGTAGCCGCCGGCGGCGAAGGGCACGACGATGCGCACCGCGCGCGTCGGCCAGGTCGCGGACTGGGCAACGGCGTCGCCGAGGACGCAAAGGGCGAGGGCGGCGACCCACGGGGCGAAGTGCGAGGCGAAGGCGGGCATGGGTGATGGGCGAGGGAGATGCCGCGGTGGCCGCGGCCGAGGGGCGTCGCGTACGACTCCCGGCGGATCGAGGCGCGATTCTAATCGAATCGGCGCGCGCCTACCGGCTCGCCAGCAGCGCCTCGTTCGAGAAGCGGCGCGCGGTCGCCCACAGCGCGAGCGCCACGAGCGCGGTCGGGACGATGGCGGAGAGCAAGAGGTCGGCGAACGGCAACGCCTCGCCGCGCAGCGCGCGGTTGAGGAGCAGGTACTGCCCGGACACAGGGACCGCGACCAGCCAGTCCGGCTCGCGGCGCTGCAGGAAGATCTGCGCGACCGGGATCATCGACACGACGAACAGGAGCAGCGACAGATTGGTCTGCGCCTCCTTGATCGTGCGCGCGCGGCTCGCCAGATAGAGGAGCGCCGCCGGCATCAGCGCGATCATCGGCAGCAGGATGACCAGGAAGCGCCCGAACTCGCGCGCGCCGAACAGGAACGGGATGCCGACCGCCGGAAGCGGGACGAACGAGAGCGTGAGCCAGAAGCCGGCCAACGTCACCGCCACGACAAGGCCGGCGAACGCGGCGACCGCGAGCCACTTGCCCGCGACGATCTCGGCCGCTGTCGCCGGTGTCGCGAGCAGCGGCTCGAGCGACTGGCGCTCGCGTTCGCCGGCGGTCGCGTCGAGCGCGAGCGGCATGCCGCCCATGAGGGTCGCGAACAGCCCGTAGTAGGCGACGAGGAACAGCACGATCGCGCCGGCCTGCTGCGGCGTCGCGAGATCCTCGACCACCACCTCGAGCGGCGAGGCGACGGAAGGCGCGATGCCGCGCACGAGCAGCCGCTGTCCGCCCCACTGACGGGCGAAAGCGCGCAGCAGCGACTCGGCCTGGTCGATCGAGGCGCGGGCGCGATCGCGGGAGCGGTCGAAGATCAGCCGCACCTTCGCGGTGCGCCCCTCGTCGACTTGCTGCGCGAACGCAGGATCGACCACCATCGCGACGTCGAGGTCCCCCGCGCGGATGCGCTCGACCGCATCGGCGGGCATCGGCAGGATCCGTACGCCTTCGCGTTCGAGGAACGCGATCAGCGCCGGCGCGCGCTCGGCGCCGTCCACCGGCAGCGCGAGCGTTCGCGCCCGCTCGCCCTGCCCGGCGATCATGTTGAAGATCAGCGCGAGGAAGATCGGGCCGGCGAGCGCCGCGGTCGCGAGCGTCATCAGCATCGTCCGCCGGTCGCGGAACGTCTCGACGAGTTCCTTGCGGGCGACGGTGAGCGCGCGATTCACGGAAGGGGCCTCACGCAGCGAGTCCTTCTCCGCTGCCGAGGAGCGCCACGAACGCGTCCTCGAGCGTGGCGCGGCCCGACTGCGCAATCAGTTCGGCGGCGGTGCCGCTCGCCACGACCTTGCCGCGGCCGAGGATGACGATGCGGTCGCACAGGGCCGCGACCTCCTGCATCACGTGCGAACTGAACAGGAGCGTCCTGCCCTCGGCCCGCAGGCGGCGGAGCGTGTCGCGCAGCGCGCGCACGCTCATGACGTCGAGGCCGTTGGTGGGCTCGTCGAGCAGGATCGTGTCGGGTTCGTGCACCAGCGCGCGCGCGATCGCCACCTTCATCTTCTCGCCCTGCGAGTAGCCCATCGCGCGACGATCCGCGACCCCGGCGAGTCCGAGTTCGCCGATCAGCGCCTCGATGCGCCGCTCGCGCACGGCGGGCGCGAGCCCGTGCAGCGCGGCGTAGTACTCGATGTTCTCGCGGCCGGTGAGGCGCGGGTACAGGCCGCGCGCGTCGGAAAGCACGCCGAGCCTGCGGCGCACCTCCGCGCGATTCGCGACAACGTCGCGTCCGCCGAGGGTCGCGCGCCCGGAGTCGGGCACGACGAGCGTCGCCAGCACGCGCAACAGCGTCGTCTTCCCTGCGCCATTGGGCCCGAGGAGGCCGGTGATCTCGCCGGGGGGTGCGGTGAACGACACGCCGTCGACCGCGCGCACTTCGCCGCGCCTGCCGAAGGTCTTGACGATCTCCTCGACCGCGATCATGGCGACACGGGTCCGAGGAGGCCGGTCCACAGCGCGGGCGGGCGCGAGTTCTCGAGGCGCTCGACGCAATCCGCCGGAAGCGTCGCGAAGCCGGCTGCGTCCACGAAGGCGGCGAGTAGGCGCGGGCCGCAGGCGTGGGGCGACACGATGTGGGCGTAGCCCGGGGCGACGATGTGCCGGTGATTCGAGAGCGTTCGCGCGACTTCTTCTCCGTTCGCGGGCGGCGTGACCGGGTCGAGGCCGCCGGAGAGGAGGAGCGCGGGCACGTCGCTCACCATCGGGGTGAACGCATCGTCCGGCGCGGTGCCCTTCGGCCAGACCTCGCAGACCCCGAGCGCCATGTTCGCGAGGCGGGCGGAGCGCAGCCCCGCGAGCGCCTGCGCGCGCAGCGCGGCGGTGACGCGCGGCACGTCCTCCGCGCAGGTGACCGAATAGTGCAGCGGAATGTTCATCTGCTGCACGAGGTCGACCGAGAACGCACCGGCTCCCGCGGCAAGCGGCGCGAAGTCGCCTTCGCGCGCCCGCTCGAGCATCACCGGGATGAGCGCCGAGGTCTCCGGCGCGTAGAGCAGCGGTTGCAGGAGGGCGATCACGAGGTCGATCGACGCCGGGACCCGGCGAGTCTCGCCGGTGGCGGGATCGACGAGCGAGACCTCGCGGCCCCGCGCGCCCAGGTCGTGCTCGATGGCGCCGAGGGTCGCGGCCGGATCCGGCATCGCTTTCGCGCAGGCGGGTGTCGCGCGGCAGCGCTCGAACAGCGCATCGAGGGCACGCTCGCGCGTCGTCCAGAGGTCGAGGCTGATCTTCATGTCCGGCGACGCGACGCCGTCGAGCGCGACGGTCCGAACGCGGTCCGGGTGCCGGCGCAGGTATTCCAGGGCCACGCGCGTGCCGTAGCTGCCGCCCCACAGGTTCCATTGCGGCGCCCCGAGCGCGATGCGCACCGCTTCGAGATCCGCCACGAAGGCCGCCGTCGTGTACTGGCTCGCGTCCACGCCGGCCTTCGCGAGTTCGTCCGCGCACGCCGCGGCACGCGGGCGCGGATCGAGTTCCAGCGCGGACTCGCGCACGCCGTCGTCCGAGTACGCCGCACAGGTGAGCGGCGAACTGCGGCCGGTGCCGCGCTGGTCGACCAACACGACGTCGCGCGTGCGCCGGATCTCGTGGAGCCGCGCGGCGAACGGCGCGAGGGCGCTCGCTGCCTGCCCCGGGCCGCCCGCGAGCAGCACGAGAGGATCGCCGCGTGGCGAGAGCGTGTTCGCCGGCAGCACCGCCACGTGGATAGTCAGCGTGCGCCCGCCCGGCTTCCCGCGATCCTCGGGAACCGCCACGCTGCCGCAGCGCGCCGCGGTGGCGAGATGGGGCAGGCGACAGTCCGAAAGGGCGAGCGTCCGTGCCGAGTCGCCCTCGGCACCGCAACCGGTGAGCGCCGCGACGGCGATCAACGCGGTGGCGAGCCTGCGGAAGCGCCTCGGCATGGGACCGAATGCTAACAAACCCCGAAGCCCGTCCGGCATCGCGACGAGGCGCGCGATACCGGCGGCGAGCGGCGGTCCGCCGGGTCTATACTGCACCGTCGCCACGCGTCCCCGCACGATCCCTTCCCGCAGCCTCGAGCCCGGCATTCACACCGACCTCCGGGACCCGATGACCTGCGTGACTACCTGCGGCTCGACCGCCTGTTCTCGGCCCGCGCAGTGCCCGAACGGGTGGCGGTGATGCGGCAGATGCGCGCGGGACGGTGCGCATGAACCTCGCGCTGGCCGCCGGCGCGCCTCGACAGCGCAACGGACGCTGCGGCTGCGGGAGCGGCCGGCGCTTCAAGGTCTGCCATGGCCGCCCGGCGCTCGCGGTCCGGTCGCCGGGGGCACCCTTCGCGGCGACGATGCTCGACAGCCTCGACGCGCAGCGCCGGGGCCGCCTCGACGAGGCCCGCGACGGCTACGAACGCGTGCTCGCGCGATGGCCCGACACGCCCGACGCGCTCAACATGCTCGGGCTGATCGACCTCGCGCAGGGCGATCCTGTGTCCGCGCTCGCCCGTCTCCGCCGGGCGGTGTCGCTGTTCGACGGGTCGCATCCCGACGCGCTCCACAACCTCGCGTGCGTGGTGTCGGCCTGGCTCGTGCGCGACGAGACCGAACGCACCGGCGACCTCTGGCTCGCGTCGCGCGAGCACGCGGCCGGAGGAGCCGCTGTTCCTGTCGCCGGCAGGATCAGCGTCGTCGTGCCTAGCCACGACCACGCGGCGTTCGTCGAGGCGGCGCTCGCTTCCGCCCTCGAGCAGGATCGTCCGCCGGACGAGATCGTGGTGATCGACGATGGATCCACCGACGGATCGGTCGCGAGGATCGGCGCGATCGCGGCGAGGCACCCCGGACTGATCCGGTTCGCGGCGCGCGAGTGCCGGGGCGCCGCAGCGACGATCAACGAGGCGGTCGCCCGGTCCTCCGGCGACTGGGTGAACGTGCTCAATTCGGACGACCGGTTCGCACCCGACCGGCTGATGCGCATGTCCGCGGCGCTGGCGGCCCGGCGCGGCGCCTGGGGCTTCTCGCGCTGCCGCTTCGTGGACGAGGCAGGCCGCGCGATCGACGCTTCGCCGCGGCTCGACGTCGCGGCGCACCGCGCGTTGGTCGACACGGTCGGCGCCTGCGACACCACGGGGTTCGCGTTCCTCTCGGGCAATCCCGCGATCTCGTCGGGCGCGCTCACCTTCGCACGCACGCTCTTCGACGAGGTCGGCGGCTTCCGCGACCTCCGCTACAACCACGACTGGGATTTCTGTCTGCGCGCGACGCGCCTCTCCGAGCCGGTCTTCGTTCCCGCGCCGTTGTACGACTACCGCGTGCACGGCGCCAACACGATCCACGAGCCGTTCGAGCGGCGCAGGCGGGAGGCGGACCGCATGCTCGCCGGCTTCTACGCGAGCGCCTTCGCGGAGGACGCGCCCCGCAATCGGTTCGCGCCGTCGCCGCACGCCTGGGGCGACCTGTTCCTGGTCCGCGCGATCGAGCGCGGGCACGCCCGGTTGCTCCCGCGGGGCACGATCGAGCGCGCGGCCGACGAACTGCTGGGGACGTTGGCGGACGAGCGCGATGACGGTTGAGCCGGCGTGCCTCGCGAGCGTGATCGTGGCGGTGAACCCGCACGAGTACGACTTCTCGGTCGTGCTCGACGGATGGGCGGGGCAGGCCGCCGCGGGCCGCTACGAGGTGATCGTGGTCCACGATGGCCGGCGCCGCGAACTCGACGCCGAGTTCGCGGCGCATCGCCTGCGCCATCCCGAGTCGCCGGTGCGCTGCATCCTCGCCCGCGGCATTGGTCGCGGTGCGCTCAACAACGCGGGGGTCGTCGCGTCGCGGGGCGACCTCCTCGTCTTCAGCGCCGACGACTCGCGCGCGCCGGCGGGCTTCCTCGCGGCGCATCGCGCATTCCACGACGCGATCGAGCGCCCCGGCGTCGGCGTGGGCCCGATCTGGTTCCTGCGCGCGCTTCGATCCGACCGGTTCCGGCGCTGGCTCGAGGACAGCGGCGAGAACTACGGCTGCGCGCTGGCGCAGGGCGCGGTCGCGTGGCAGCCCGGATTCTTCTTCGTCGGCAACGCGTCGCTCCGGCGCTCGACCTTCGACGAGGTGGGTGGGTTCGACGAGCGCTTTCCCTTCGACATGCACGAGGACCACCTGTTCGGGCAGGCCCTGCTCGCCGCTGGCCTCCGGTTCACGCCGCTCCCGCGAGCGTACGGACTGCACGACCATCCGGTGGACTTCGAGGAGCGCAAGGAGGCGATGAGGCGCCTGGGCGCGACTTCGGCGATGCTGGGGCTGGACCACGAGACCTTCGGGCGCGTCCGCGTCGCCGGCCTTCCGGACCTGGAGGCGCTGCGCCGCCGCGATCTCGCGGCGAACGCCGCGGCGAGCGGAACGCGCTCGCTCGCCGCGTGGCGTCGTCGCTGGGTCGCGGGGTTGGACCTCGCCTACGCCGAAGGGAAGCTGGGCGCGGAATCCCGCCCGATCCTCACGCGCCCGCCGAGCGCAGGATGATCCGGACCACGAGGAGGAGGGCGAAGACGAACACGGCCGCGAGCGCGACCCCGACGAGGATCACCTGGTGCGGGCGGATCTTCACCGCGTCCTGCCGCATCGAGTTGCCCTTGCGGACGCCGAAGAAGCTCCAGAACACCGCCCCCACGACCTGGCGCAGCGATGCGTTCGGCCGCGACGCGTCCTCGGGCCGGAGGGGAGGGGAAGGCGGAGACGGGTCGGACATGATGACGGCTTCCTCGTCCATTATCGCCCGGGCGGGTCCTCGGCGCGGGCGCGCTCTTTCCAGCGCCGGTGCGCGAGACAGGATTCCAGCGAGGTCCGGAATCCCTTGAATCGACACGGGATTGCCTCATCTACCGGGAAATGGCGCGACCCGGCGGTCGCCCTCGGGAGCCCCCATGCGTTTCGACAAGCTGACCACCAAGTTCCAGCAGGCCTTCTCCGACGCCCAGAGCCTCGCGCTCGGGCACGACTGCGGATTCATCGAGCCGCAGCACCTGCTCGCGGCGATGCTCGCGCAGGAAGACGGAGGCACGGCCTCGCTTCTCGCGCGCGCCGGGGTCGCGGTGCCGAAGCTCCAGGCCGCGCTCAAGGCGTCGATCGCGCGCCTGCCCAGGGTCGAAGGCACCGGCGGCGAGATCGGCGTGTCGCGGGATCTCAACAACCTGCTGAACCTCACCGACAAGGAGGCGACCAAGCGCGGCGACCAGTTCATCGCGAGCGAACTCTTCCTCGCCGCGCTCGCCGACGACAAGGGCGAGACCGGACGGATGCTGCGCGACGCCGGCCTGCAGAAGAAGTCGCTCGCCGACGCGATCGAGGCGGTCCGCGGCGGGGCGGGCGTCGAGTCGCAGGAGGCCGAAGGCCAGCGCGAGGCGCTCAAGAAGTACACGATCGACCTCACCGCGCGCGCCAGGGAAGGCAAGCTCGATCCGGTGATCGGCCGCGACGACGAGATCCGCCGCACCATCCAGATCCTGCAGCGGCGCACCAAGAACAACCCGGTGCTGATCGGCGAGCCGGGCGTGGGCAAGACCGCGATCGTCGAGGGGCTCGCGCAGCGCATCGTCAACGGCGAGGTGCCGGAGACGCTCAAGGACAAGCGCGTGCTGTCGCTCGACATGGCGGCGCTGCTCGCGGGCGCCAAGTACCGCGGCGAGTTCGAGGAGCGGCTGAAGGCGGTGCTGAAGGACATCGCCGCCGACGAGGGCCGCACGATCGTCTTCATCGACGAGCTGCACACGATGGTCGGCGCAGGCAAGGCCGAGGGCGCGATCGACGCCGGCAACATGCTGAAGCCCGCGCTC
>JADLBN010000064.1 GCA_020847675.1 Burkholderiales bacterium
ACCGCGCCGCCGCCTTGCCCCACTGGCTGCGCTTCTATAATGAGGAACGACCTCATGCCGCTCTCAATCGCCAAACCCCAGTCAGCCGAATTGCTCAGCTCGCTGAACAACGCTCGTAGAAATCACACCTAGCCGGTCGGCTTGCCCCAGGAATCCTTGAGCGTCACGGCCCGGTTGTAGACCGGCCGGCCCGGTGCGTGGTCCGCGAGGTCGGCCACGAAGTAGCCGTGGCGCTCGAACTGGAAGCGCTCCTCGCGCCCTGCCGTGGCGAGCGAGGGCTCGACCCAGGCGCGGATCACCCGCTTCGACTCCGGGTTGAGGTCGTCGCGGAAGTCCCGCTCGGCGGCCTCCGCGTCGACCTCGTCATCGCCTGCAACCGCGGTTGCGCGGACCGGCGACGGCTCCTCGGCGCGGCCATCGGCACCGCCACGCCCCCAGGGCTGGCGCGCGCCGGGGAACGGCACGCTGAACAGGCGATCGTAGAGGCGCACCTCGGCGGCGACGGCGTCGTCCACGGCGAGCCAGTGGATGTTGCCCTTCACCTTGCGCGCCTCGGCGCCCGGCGTGCCGCTCCTGGTGGACGGGTCGTAGATGCAATGCACCGCGACCGGGTTGCCCGCCGCGTCCTTGTCGACGCCGGTGCAGCGGACCACGTAGGCGTATCGCAGGCGCACCTCGGCGCCCGGCGCGAGGCGGAAGTAGCCTTTCGACGGCGACTCCATGAAGTCGTCGCGATCGATCCACAGCTCGCGCGCGAAGCGCCGCTCGCGCGCGCCGAGCTCGGGCTTCTGCGGATGGTTGGGCGCGAGGCAGGTCTCGGACGCGCCTTCCGGGTAGTTGTCGATCACGAGCTTCAACGGATCGAGCACCGCGATGCGCCGTTCGGCGCTCTCGTTCAGTTCGTCGCGCATCGCCTGCTCGAGCACGCTCATGTCGATCCACGAGTCGGCCTTCGACACGCCGATGCGCTCGGAGAACAGTCGGAAACCGGCGGGCGTGAAGCCGCGCCGCCGCGCGCCCGCCAGCGTCGGCATGCGCGGATCGTCCCAGCCGTCGACGCATCCGCCCTCGACCAGCTGGATCAGCCTGCGCTTCGACAGCACGACGTAGGTGAGATTGAGCCGCGCGAACTCGTACTGCCGGGGCAGCGGCCGCTCGAGCAGTCCGCCGTCGGCGAGCTTCCCGATCACCCAGTCGTAGAGCGGCCGGTGGTCCTGGAACTCGAGCGTGCAGATCGAGTGCGTGATGCGTTCGAGCGCGTCGCTGATGCAGTGCGTGTAGTCGTAGAGCGGGTAGATGCACCAGCGGTCGCCGGTGCGGTGGTGCGAGGCGTGGCGGATGCGGTAGATCGCCGGATCGCGCAGGTTGAGGTTCGGGCTCGCCATGTCGATCTTCAGGCGCAGCACGTGGGCGCCATCCGGGAACTCGCCCGCGCGCATCCGGCGGAACAGGTCGAGGTTCTCCGCGGGCGCGCGCCGCCGGTACGGGCTCTCGCGCCCGGGTTCGGTCAGCGTGCCGCGGCTCTCCCGCATCTCGGCCGCCGACTGGCTGTCGACGTAGGCGAGCCCGCTCCCGATGAACCACTCCGCGAACGCGTAGAGGCGGTCGTAGTAGTCGGACGCGTGGTAGCGGTGGGTGCCCCAGTCGTAGCCCAGCCAGCGCACCGCGTCGGCGATCGAGTCCTCGAACTCGACGTCTTCCTTCAGCGGATTGGTGTCGTCGAAGCGCAGGTGGCAGGTGCCCCCGTTCTCTGCCGCGAGGCCGAAATTGAGCGCGATCGACTTGGCGTGGCCGAAGTGGAGGTACCCGTTCGGCTCCGGCGGAAAGCGGGTGACGACGCGGCCGCCGTACCTTCCGGTGCGGTTGTCGTCGGCGATCGTCGCGCGAAGGAAGTTGGGTGCGGCCGCGGGCGTCCCCGCGCTGGCCTTCGATTTGTTCATGAACAATCCGGTTGCGGCGACCATTCTAACCGGCGCGACGGGGCGCCACGTTCGCGGCGCACGGGGCAGGCGCGCGCGATGGTCCGGAATTCGCGCCCGGCAACGATCTCCAAGGCGTGTCCGTGCGCCGGTCCGGGCCGTTGTCCACAAATCCTGTGGATACCGGTGTGCATATCTTGTACATTCCGGCGCTAAGTCCCGCTGTCGATTGCGAAATGTCTGGGATGTCCAAAGTTTCGCCTCCGGAAAGGTCCGCCGCGTCAATGAGTTGCACCTCCCGTCGCAAGGCGCCCATCAGGCGGATGGGCGTGCCTAGCTGCCACGCCTTGCGGCATTCCGGACACCGCGCCGTTCGCGCAGCGTCCAGGACAACCCGGCGAACCGTCGTCGTGCCGCTCCAGGGCTGCGCGCTCGCGCGTCCGCGGCGAGGCCGATGATTCCGGGTTCGAACGCCGCGACCGGAGCACCGGTGCTGCCGGTGGGCCGCTTCGTGGCGACCGCACGCCTCGCGATCGAACGCGCGATCGGCCCGGTCTGGGTCGGCGGCGAAGTGTCCGGGTTCATGCGCGCCGCCTCGGGTCACTGCTACTTCACGCTGAAGGACGCCCAGGCGCAGGTGCGCTGCGTGCTCTGGCGCCAGAAGGCGCAGCTCCTCGACCTCCGGATCGCGGACGGGATGGCGATCGAGGTGCGCGCGACGCCGACGATCTACGAGGCGCGCGGCGAGTTCCAGCTCAACGTCGACGCGGCACGTCTCGCGGGACGCGGCGCGCTCCACGAACAGTTCGCGCGTCTCAAGGCGAAGCTCGAAGCGGCCGGCTGGTTCGACGCCGCGCGCAAGCGCGCGCTGCCGCGCTTCCCGCGGGCGGTGGGACTCGTGACCTCGCCGCAGGGCGCCGCGCTGCACGACATGCTGACGACGTTCGCCCGGCGCTGGCCCGCGCTGCGCATCGTGCTCTACCCGACGCCGGTGCAGGGCGACGGCGCGCCCTCGCGCATCGTGGAAGCGATCGCCGTCGCGAACGCGCGAGCCGAGGTCGACGTGCTGATCGTCGGGCGCGGCGGCGGCTCGATCGAGGACCTGTGGGCGTTCAACGACGAGGCGGTCGCGAAGGCCGTGCTCGACTCCGCGCTTCCGGTGGTCTCGGCGGTCGGCCACGAGACCGATTTCACGATCTGCGACTTCGTCGCCGACCTGCGGGCGCCGACGCCCACCGGCGCGGCAGCGCTCGTCGCGCCCGACGGCGAGGCGATCGGGCTGCAGGCGGACTCGCTCGCCGGCCGGCTCGCGCGCGCCGGGCGCCACGCGATCGGCGCCCGCATCCAGCGCGTCGACCTGGCCGCGAAGGGACTCGTGCATCCGCGGGCGCGGCTCGACGCCCAGCGCGAGCGTCTCGGCGTGCTCGGTCTCCGGCTCGCCGCCTCGGCGCGCCGCTCGCACGCCGACGCCGTGACGGTGTCCGGCTCGCTCGGCGCGCGCCTCGCCCGGGAGGCCGGCCGCCCGTTGCCGCAGCGCCAGGCGCTGGATGCCGCGTCCGGTCGGTGGCTGCGCGCCGGCCGGGCCCTGCACGACGAATCGTCGCGTCGCGTCGCGGCCCTCGCGCAGGGCCTGGCGCTCCTCAACCCCGCTGCGGTGCTGGAGCGCGGCTACGCGATCGTCACCGCCGCCGACGGGCGGATCGTGCAGGACGCGACGACGCTCGCGCGCGGAGACCGCATCGGCATCGCGCTCGCTCGCGGCCGCGCGGACGCGACGGTCGAACGCGTGGGCGCGGCGGCCCCCGACCGGGACCCGCGAGGCTCGCCGCCCGGATAGCACGCAGCACCGCGTGCGAAGGGCGTGCCGGCGAGGAGGCTACGCCTCGTCCGGATCCGGGTCGTCGACCACGGCCGCGGCGCGCAGCTTCGCGACGACGTCGGCGGGCGCCTCCCCGGCGATGCGCGGCGTCGAGGTGACGACGTCGCCGCACTGGGCGCGATGGCGCAGCGCGTGGTCGATCAGCACAAGCGCGAGCATTGCCTCGGCGATCGGCGTCGCGCGGATCCCCACGCAGGGATCGTGGCGTCCGTGCGTGTTGACGACGACCGCCCTGCCCGCCTTGTCGATCGAATGGCGGTCGAGCCGGATCGACGACGTCGGCTTGATCGCGATCGACACGACGATGTCCTGGCCGGTCGAGATGCCGCCCAGGATGCCGCCCGCGTGGTTGGACGCGAAGCCCTGGGGCGTCATCTCGTCGGAGTGCTCGCTGCCCTTCTGCCCCACCGCGGCGAAACCCGCGCCGATCTCGACGCCCTTCACCGCGTTGATGCCCATCATCGCGGCGGCGATGTCGGCGTC
Source organism: Burkholderiales bacterium (assembly GCA_020847675.1). Lineage (GTDB taxonomy): Bacteria > Pseudomonadota > Gammaproteobacteria > Burkholderiales > Casimicrobiaceae > VBCG01. The sequence goes on from JADLBN010000064.1 coordinate 4,282, forward strand.
GAGCTTGCCGTAGACCGGCTCGCCCCATCCGACCGGCACGCCGTTCGCGATCGCGCACACCTTCGCTCCGCACGAGTCGCCGGACTTGCGCAACGCGTCCATCGCGCGCTCGAGTTCGCCGATCATCGAAGCGTTCGCGGCGAAGAACGGATTGCGCCCGACGTGGTCCCAGCCCTCGAACGGTATGGAATGCGGGCCGATCTGCGCGAGGAATCCGCGCACCGTCACGCCGTGCCGCTCGGAGAGCCACTTGCGCGCGATCGCGCCCGCTGCGACGCGCACGGCCGTCTCGCGGGCGGACTGCCGCCCGCCTCCGCGCGGGTCGCGAACGCCGTACTTCTGCCAGTACGTGTAGTCGGCGTGGCCGGGACGGAACGTCTCGGCGATCGAAGCGTAGTCGCCGCTGCGCGCGTCCTGGTTGCGGATGAGGAGGGCGATCGGCGTGCCGGTCGTGCGGCCCTCGAACACGCCGGACAGGATCTCGACAGCGTCGGGCTCGCGGCGCTGCGTCACGTGCCGCGACGTGCCGGGCCGGCGGCGGTCGAGGTCGCGCTGGATCACGGCCTCGTCGAGCGCGAGTCCGGGAGGACAGCCGTCGACCACGCAGCCGATCGCGGGACCGTGCGATTCGCCGAACGAGGTGACGCGGAACAGGTGGCCGAACGTGTTGCCGGACATGACGAAATGCTAGCACGCGTCCCCGAGGACGCCGGAGCCTCGCCGCGGCGGCGTTCGGCGGCCGACGGGACGCTATCCGACGCCGCGCGGGACGCCGCGCACGTCCGCCCCGCGATGTGACGCGCCGGCGACAGATCGAAGATCCCCCGCGTGATCGGGAAAGGCAGCGTGATATCGTGGCCGCGCCCCGATGAGCATCTCCACCGCATCGACTCCGCCCGCGCTCGCGGCGGTGCTTCGCGCCGCTCGCCGTGTCGTCGTGCTGACCGGCGCAGGCGTGTCCGCCGAGTCGGGCGTCCCGACCTTCCGCGACGCGCTCGGCGGCCTGTGGGCGCGCTACGACCCGCTCGAAATCGCGACGCCCTCGGCGTTCGCGCGCCAGCCGAGGCTCGTCTGGGACTGGTACGCAGAGCGGCGCGATGCCCTCCGTCTCGTCGAGCCCAACTCCGGTCACCGCGCGCTCGTCGCGATCGAGCGCCGTGTCGGCGACTTCCTGCTGGTGACGCAGAACGTCGACGGCCTGCACGCCAGGGCCGGCAGCCGGTCGATGGTCGAACTCCACGGCAATCTCGCGCGCGTGCGCTGTTCGCTCGAGGACCGCATCGTCGATCGCTGGGATGCCCCGCCCGGGGACGAACCGCCGCGCTGCCCGCACTGCGGCGCGTTCCTGCGCCCCGACGTCGTGTGGTTCGAGGAGGGCCTGCCCGCCGAGGCGCTCGCACGCGCCGAGGATGCGGCGGATCGCTGCGACCTGATGATCGTCGCCGGGACCTCCGCCGAAGTCCTGCCGGCCGCCGCGCTGCCGCTTCGCGCGAAACGGGCTGGCGCCCGGGTCATCGAGATCAATCCGGACGCCACGCCCCTGTCAGCCGTCGCCGATCACGTGCTGCGCGCGCCGTCTGGCGAGGCGCTCCCCTCGCTCGTCGCGGCGGCCTGGCCGGACGCTTCGGAGGGCGGCGGCGCGAAATAGCCAATCGCCAGCAGCATCACGCCCGCGCCGAGGAACGCGGCGACCCGCGGCAGGCCGGAGAGCGCGGCGAGATCGACGACGAAGAGCTTGAGCACGACCGCCGCGAGGAGCGTCGCGCCGGCCAGCCAACGCACGCGCGACGCCCGCCGCGACGCCCACACCATCAGCACCAGCGCCGTCGCGGTCCAGGCCAGCGTGATCGCGGCCTGCACCGGCTTGTTCGACATCAGCGACGAGAGCCTCCAGGGAACGTCGCCCCACTGGTGGGCGAAGCGGAGGATGAAACCGTTGCCGGCGACGAACAGCGCGGCGGCGAGCGCGCGTTCGCGCGCGACCGGCGACGCGCCGCCGTGGTCTCGCGCCCACAGCGTCACCACGACGAGCGTCGCCGCGAGCGTCAGGTCGAGCGGGTTCAGGAGCGGATACCACGGCAGCGGCGAGGCCGTGCCCGGCGAGATCGCGTTGGTGCCGGCGAACCACACGGCGAGCGCCGCGGACACCGTCGTTCCCGCGTTGCGCAGGTACGCTTCGGGGAAGCGCGCGACCGGCCACCGCGCGAGAACCGCTCGCACGCGCGTCGCCGCGAGCATCGCGACGCCGGGCAGCGCCGCCGCACAGGCGATCCAGGCGCTGCCGCGTGGCGTGGTGCGGCCGGTCCACTCGCTCGCCTCCCAGGCGGCCCACGCGACGAACGCGACCGCCGTGGCCCAGTGGACGCCGGCGAGCCACGCCGGCGGGGGCTCGTCGTTCCGCTCGACCGCGCGCAGCGTGGCCCAGTGCAGCAGCCACGCAGCCGGCCAGACCAGGACACCCGGCCACACGAGCGTCGTGCGCGCGTCCTCGAACTGCGCTGCGAACGCGAGAACCGCCGCGGGCGCGAGTCCCGCGCCGAACCACGCGAGCCGCGGCCAGTCGAGCGCCCTCGAAAGCGCGAGCGCGACCGCGCTCGTCGCGGCCACCCACGCGAGGGCCGAAGTCCCCGGTCCGGGACCCAGCCAACCCGGCCGCACCCGGAGCACATCGTCCACGCCGGCGACGAGCCACCACGCGACGCCCCACGCGAACACCACTGCGGTGAACGCGCGCTCGCGCGGGCCCAGCACCGCGCGGTGCCGGTCGGCCGACCACGCCGACACGAGCGCGGCGGTGCCGATCATCGCCGCGCCGAGGAACGAGGCGTTCGCGAACAGCGGCCGGAGCGCGAGCGAGGGGATGTCGAGCAGGAATGCGACCGCGGCGGCGCCCTGAAGCGCCAGCGCGAAGCGGCGCGCGAGCCGCTGGTCCTGCGCGCAGCCGATCCAGTAGACGGCGGCGGCTTCGAGCCCCCACCACGCGGACGTCCAGCGCGCGTCGAACGCGAACGGCACCGCCACCGTCGCGAACACGACCGCGAGCGCGAGGAACGACCGCGCGAGCAGGGCGAGCCCCGGCTCGAGCCGCGTGCGCAGCACGGCAAAGAGGACGGCGTAGATCGCCGCGAGCGCGAGCGCCGCGCACGACGCGCCGTGGCGGAGGTCGGCGACGAGACCCGCCTCCAGCGCGAACGCCATCACCGGCACGCCGAACACGATCAGCGCGTCGACCGGCCTGCGATCCTCGAGCGGCGCACGCTTCGCGTAGAGGATCGCCACGCCGACGTAGAACGCGAAGAACAGCGCGAGGAACGGCTGCGCCACCGCGAAATGCATCGGCCTGTACGCCTCCCATCCCCATACGAAGCCCAGGCCGAACGTGAACACGGCACCCAGCGCGTTGAGCGCGCGCCAGGGCCTGCGCCACGCGAGCGCGAACACCGCGGCGTTGAGCACCGCGAACCACGAGAACAACGCCGCCGGCGCGCCCGTCTCCCGCGCGACGAGGAACGGCGCGAGGAAGCCTCCCGCGATCGCCGTCGCCGCGAGCGCCTGCGAGTCCGCGCGCCACGCGAGCGCGACGGTGAGCGCCGCCACTGCGGCGAGAGCAGCCATCGCGGGCAGCGGCGGCAGCACGTCGAACAACCGTGAAGCCGTGAAGGTGGTGAGGTAGAGCACGCCGGCGCCAGCGCCCTGCAGTGACAGCCCGTAGCCCGGCCGGCTGCCGGCAAGCCACGCGCCCAGCCCGATCAGCGCGGCGCCGGCGAGCGCCACGAGCGCGAGCGACGCCTCGATCGAGAGCGTCAGATGGTCAGCGAACCACGCGAGCAGGAACGCGACGCCGAAGAACAGGATCACCACACCCACGCGGGTCAGCGTGTTCCCCTCGGTGAACCACCCCCACAGGCGCGGCTGCGGACGCGCGGCGGTCAGGGCCGCCGGGACGTTCGCGCCCGTCGCCGGGGCGTCGCCCGGGAGCACCATCGTCGCCTGCCAGTCGGGTCTCGCGCCGTACGCGGGACGTGGCGGAGGATCCGCGGGTTCCGCGGCCGGTTCCGGCGCTGGCGACACGGCGGCGTCGACGACTGCCACGGGCGCGACGACCGCGGGAGGCGGCGCTTCCGGCCAGTCCGCAGCCGGTTCCCGTTCGCCTCGCGGCGCGGGACCGAGGGCCCGCTCCAGCGCCTCGAGGCGCCGCTCGATCCGCGCGAGCCGCTCGTCGATCAGGGGCGCGGGTGCCGGGGCCTTCGGCGTCACCGGCGCGCGGCGACGGTCGAATTCGAGGCCGAACGCGAACCCGAGCGCGACGACGGCGAGCGATTCGAGGAAGCCCGCGTCGGCGAACCACGCGAACCCGAGCCCCGCCGCCAGTCCGAGGAACTTGCCCATCGTCACGCCTCCTTCGCCAGCCGGATCACCGCGCGTTCCCGCGCAGCGATGCGATCTCCGCCCTCAGCCGGTCGGGCGTCGCGCGGTCGGCCGGAATCGCCGCCCCGGCGTACAGGCCGATGCGCGCGAGCAGCCGGAAACGCTTCGACCTGCGGTCCTTCGCTCGCGACCAGTAGCTCCCCCACAGTCCGCGCAGCGCCATCGGCACGACCGGCGCCGGCGTGCGGTGCAGGATGTCGTTCAGGCCCGGCCGGAACACGCCGAGTTCCCCGTCGGGCGTCAGCCCTCCTTCCGGAAAGATGCCGAGCACCTCGCCGCGCTCGAGGACCGCGGCGGCTTCCGCGAGCCCGCGCTCCTTCATCGCCGGATCCTCCTTCGCCGGCGCGATCGGGATCGCGCCCATCGTGCGGAACACGAACGAAAGCACCGGGATGGCGAAGATGCGGTGGTCCATCACGAAGCGCACCGGCCGCACGACGCAACCCGCGATCGCGATCGCGTCGACGTAGCTCACGTGGTTGCAGGCGACGACGCAGGGGCCGGACTCCGGAACGTTCTCGAGCCCCCGCGCGCGGACGCGGTAGACCAGGTTGATGAGGATCCAGGCGAGGAACCGCATCAGGAACTCGGGCACGAGCCGGAAGATGAAGAGAGCGACCGCGGCGTTCATGAGCCCGGTGACGAGGAACAGGTCGGGGATCGACAGCCCGGCCTTGAGGAGCAGGATGGCGAGGATCGCGGCGGCGACGATGAACAGCGCGTTGAGGATGTTGTTCGCGGCGATGATCCGCGAGCGGTGGGTCGGTGCGCTGCGCGCCTGGATCAGCGCGTACAGGGGCACGATGTAGAACCCCCCGAACACCCCGATCGCCACCAGGTCGAACGCCACGCGCCAGTGCCCCGGCTGCGCGAGGAACGCGTCCATCCCCGCGATCGTGTCGGCCCTGAGTCCCCGGCTCGCGAACCAGAGGTCGACCGCGAACAGCGTGAGCCCGATCGAGCCGAACGGCACCAGTCCGAGTTCGATCCGCCGCCGCGACATCTTCTCGCACAGGAGCGACCCTGCGCCGATGCCCACCGAGAAGAGCGCGAGCAGCACCGTGACCACGGTCTCGTTGCCGCCCAGGTGGTCGCGCGAGAACCCGGCGAACTGCGCGAGGTAGACGGCGCCGTAGAACCAGAACCACGATATGCCCATCATCGCGAGCCAGACCACCCGGTTGCGCGCGGCGAATCGCAGGTTGCGCCAGGTCTCGGTGAACGGATTCCAGCCGAACGCGAGCGTCGGGTCGACGGGAGGCGTCGGCGGAATGCCCCGGCTCGTCCACCAGCCCGCGACGGCGATCGCGATCGACAGCGCGCCCGCGAGGAGCGGGCCGTGCCCCTCGACGCCCACGACGAGTCCGCCGGCGATCGTTCCGAGCAGGATGGCCACGAAGGTTCCCATCTCGACCAGCCCGTTGCCGCCGGTGAGTTCCTCGGGGGTGAGCTTCTGCGGCAGGATCGCGTACTTGACCGGACCGAACAGCGTCGAGTGCACGCCCATCAGCGCGAGCGCCGCGAACAGGATCGCGAGGTCGCGCAGCCAGAAGCCGGCGAGCCCGACCGCCATGATCGCGATCTCGAACAGCTTGATCGCGCGGATCAGCCGCGCCTTCTCGAACTTGTCGGCGAGCTGTCCGCCGGTCGCCGAGAGCAGCATGAACGGCGCGATGAACACGGCGCCGGCGAGGTTCACGAGCGTGTTCGGATCCATCGACGTCATCGACGCGGCGTGGAACGCGACGAAGATCACCAGCGCGTTCTTGAACACGTTGTCGTTGGCGGCGCCGAGGAACTGGGTCCAGAAGAACGGCGCGAAGCGCCGCTGGCGCAGCAGGTCGAACTGGCTCGGGTGGCGCGCGGCCGGTGCGGGCGTCGTCGGGGCGGGCATGGTGTCGGGCCGGGATGGCGGAGAGGACGCTACAGCTTCGTGTCGAGATAGTCGCCGACCGCGTCGAGCGCGGAGCGGACTTCGGCGGGATCGGGCCAGAACCACACCTCGCGCCCGAGTTTCTGCGAGCGCAGCACGCCGGCATCCCGCAGCACCCTCAGGTGGTGGGTCACCGCGGTGCGCGACAGCGTCGATGCGGCCACGATCTCCCCGATCGTCAGTCGCTCGCCGCGCTCGAACATGAGCAGGATGCGCTGGCGGTGCGGATCGCCCAGCGCGGTGAACACCCGGGCGACCGGCAGCCAGGCGCGCGGCAGCGCGCGGCGGTAGGTGGAGCGCATCGGGGCTTTCGGTCTATATAACTAAATCACTAGTCTTATAGGCGCAAGAAAGTACCCGACGCCTCCTCCTGCGTCAAGCCCCCGCCGACGGACGGAAACCGCCGCGGCGGACCGCGCGGGCCTCCGCTACAATCGCGGCGGAACGCCCTGCCCCCGATGCAGCCCTACCTCGACCTCCTCCGCCTCGTGCGCGAGCGCGGCCAGCGCAAGGCCGACCGCACCGGCACCGGCACGCTGTCGGTGTTCGGCCACCAGATGCGCTTCGACCTCTCGCAGGGTTTCCCGGTGGTCACGACCAAGCGCGTGCACCTCAAGTCGGTGTTCGTCGAGCTCCTCTGGTTCCTCCGCGGCGAGTCGAACGTCCGCTACCTGCACGAGCACGGCGTGACCATCTGGGACGAGTGGGCCGACGCGCAGGGCGAACTCGGGCCGGTCTACGGCGTGCAGTGGCGGTCGTGGCCGACGCCGGACGGATCGAGGATCGACCAGATCGCGGCGCTGATCCGCGAACTCCGCCGCAACCCGGACTCGCGGCGGCTGGTCGTGTCGGCCTGGAACGTGGGCGAGATCGCGAAGATGGCGCTTCCGCCCTGCCACGCGTTCTTCCAGTTCCACGTCGCCGGCGGGCGGCTGTCGTGCCAGCTCTACCAGCGCAGCGCCGATCTCTTCCTCGGCGTGCCGTTCAACCTCGCGAGCTACGCGGCCCTCACCCACATGGTGGCGCAGCAGTGCGACCTCGAGGTCGGCGACTTCGTCTGGACCGGCGGCGACTGCCACCTGTACCTCAACCACCTCGGGCAGGTGGACGAGCAGCTCGCGCGCGAGCCGTTGCCGCTGCCGCGCCTCGTGCTCCGACGCAGGCCGCCGACGCTCTTCGACTACGAACTCGGCGACCTCGAGGTCGTGGGCTACCGCCACCACGCCGCGATCAAGGCTCCCATCGCCGTCTGAAGTCCCGGGCCGCGCCGGGCGATGGATCCGGAGCGAGCCGCCCAATTCGCCGTCACTCCGATCGCCGGCCGGTCTCCGGATCCGCCGCGACGATCGTCCGGATCGGCGTCAACCAAGGGGGAGCCTGATGCCGACGGTGAGTACGTGCTTACTCGGCAGGGCAAAAAGAAGCCCGCCGGGAGGAGTGGGCGGGCAAGGGGGATTCCGATAGAGGAAGCGCGGGTGCCCCGCTTCCGGAGGGCACGGCCAGCCGGCCGCAGGAAACACGGTTACACGATGCTGCGCGCGGCGACGACCCGCTCGGCGAGTTCCGCCAGCGCCTCCTCGTCCCCGCCGGCCGTCCGGTCGTCCGTCGTCGAAACCTGCTCGACGCTGGCATCGGCCGTTGCAGCCCAGAAGGGCACGAAGTCGGGGGAGAAGGCATCCATGCGAAGCTCCGGCAGTGTTCGCCAGTGACCAAGCACGCGCCATGCCAGACAGCATTACTGCATGTAACTTGCAGCGTTCGTCCCGTCAACGTCTGTCAATTCGTATGTCATGGGCCTGTTCCTGCACGCACTCAGCTCGACTGGCGACACCGGGTTTGTCGCATTTGCACGACAACGCAGCGCGATCAACGCTTAAGTGATTGATCCAAAGCACTTTCGTGTGTCGCTTCTTGCCGACAGCTCGCGGAAGGATCCGACGGCCGGAGATCGCGTCGGTGCGGAGGTCGAGCGATGGCCTCGTTCGATCCAACGAGGTGGAGTGGTCCGACACACGCCTGCGCACCCGATCCGACCGCTGACATGGAGCGCGAACTGCGTTGCCATGCGGCCACCGGGATTCCGATGGGCGGTCCCGGCCGGTGCATCACCGCGTCCTGCGGTTCAGGAGGACTTCGACTCCTTGAACATCGCGGGCTCGAGCCGATGCCGCTGCAGGAGTTTGTAGAACTCGGTCCGGTTGCGCTTCGCGAGCTGCGCCGCCTGGGTGACGTTGCCCCCGGTGATCTTGAGCAGCCGCACGAGGTAGTCGCGCTCGAAGGTCTTCCGGGCTTCCTCGAACGGGATCAGCGCCGCGGCGTCCTCGCGGAGTGCGCCCTGCACCAACGTCGCCGGGATGACGCCGGTGGTGGTCAGCGCCACCGCCTGCTCGAGGAGGTTCAGGAGCTGACGCACGTTGCCGGGCCACGGCGCCGCGACCAGCGCCTGCATCGCGTCGGGCGCGAGCGACGGCACCGCCTTCCGGTAGCGCTCGGCCAGCCCGCGGAGGAAGTGGACCGCGAGGAGCGGAATGTCCTCGCGCCGCTCGGCGAGCGACGGCAGCCGCAGCGACACGACGTTGAGGCGGTAGTAGAGGTCTTCCCGGAACAGGCCCGCGGCGCGCTGCGCCTCGAGGTCGCGGTGGGTTGCGGATACGACGCGCACGTTCACCGGAATCGCCTGGGTCGAACCGACCGGCCGCACCTCGCCCTGCTGCAGCACGCGCAGGAGCTTCACCTGCAGCGGCAGCGGCATGTCGCCGATCTCGTCGAGCAGGAGCGTGCCGCCGTCGGCGGACTGGAACAGTCCCTTGTGCGCCTGCACCGCGCCGGTGAACGCGCCGCGCGCGTGGCCGAAGAGCTCGGACTCGAGCAACTCGCCGGGGATCGCGCCGCAGTTGACCGCGACGAACGGCCGCGCGCCGCGCGGGCTCGCGCGATGGATCGCCTGCGCGAGCAGCTCCTTGCCGGTCCCCGATTCGCCGGTGATGAGGACGGCGGCGTCGGTGTCGGCGACGAGCCGGGCCTGCCGCAGCAGGTCCTCCATCGCCGGACTCCGCGTGATGATGCCGGCGCGCCATTCGTCCTCGGGGCGGGCAGCCGGATCGTCGCCCGAGAGCGAGACCGCGGCCGACACCTTCTGCAGCAGTTCCTGGCTGTCGAAGGGCTTGGTGAGGAACCCGAACACGCCGCGCTGCGTCGCGTTCACCGCATCGGGGATCGTGCCGTGCGCGGTCAGGATGATCACCGGGAGCGCAGGGTGCTGGCGCTGGATCGCGTCGAAGAGCGCCAGTCCGTCGATGCCGGGCATGCGCATGTCGCTGATCACCAGCGCGGGCCGCCTGACGGCGATCGCGGCCAGCGCCGCCTCGCCGCTCTCCGCGGTCCGCACGCGGTAGCCCGCGGAGGTGAGCCGCAGGCTGATCAGCTTGAGGAGGTCGGGGTCGTCGTCGACCAGCAGGAGATCGCCGTTGCTCATCGTTCGCGCGTGCGGAACGCTCGCTAGCGCCCGCCGCTTCCTCCTCCGCCACCGCCGCCACCGCCGCCACCGCCGCCGCCGCTGCGAACGCGGTCGCGCAGGAGGCTCCGCTCCATCGCGCGGAGCGCCTCGAGTTTCTGGACCGCTTCGTTGCCCTTCACCTGCTCGTCGCGGACCGCCTTGACGCGCTCGAGCACCTGCACGTGCAGGATCGCCGCGATCACCTTCACCGGCGTCGGCGCTCCGCCGCTCTTCGACACGTTCTCGAGCAACTGGAGCGCGCGCTGGTCGTCCTGCGGATTCGAGTGCGAGAGCGTGTAGAGCACGGCGAGCCGGACCCGGTTTGCGTCGGTCCGGTCGCGCGTGAACGCGGCGGACGCGATGCCGAGCTCGCGCTTCACTTCGTCGGGGCCGAACCCGTTGTAGCGTCCGAGGTCGGCGATGAGCGCGAGCGCGACGACATCCTCGACCGGCACCGGGGGAGCGACGGGAATCGTGCTCGGCGCAGCGGCGGCGACGACGATCGGCGGGGAAGCCGCGGGCGGCGAAGCGACGGATCCGGCCGGCGCCGGAGCAGGCGTCTCGCCGGCGGGAAGCGACGGGGACGGCGGCACCGCGACCACGGACTGCGGCGCGGGCTGCAGCGGGGGCAGCAGCGGCGGCGCGGGGAGCGGCGGTTCCACCGGCTCGATCGGCGGCGAATCCATCGACGCGGTCATTTCGGCCACGACCGGATCGAGGTCCTCGTCGTAGTTCGCGAGGTCCTGGGGCAGGGGTGCCGGCAGCGAAGCGCAGCCCGCGACGAGCGCCGCGAGCGTCGCCGCGAGCGCCGGACGCGCGAGACGAAGGTGCCCGATGCCGCGCCGCGCCCGCATCACCCGACTCCGGCCGTGAGGCCGCGCCGCGCGGCGGAAGGCTGCCTCCGGCCCGCCGCGAGCGGCAGGACGAAGCGCAGGCGCGCCCCGCGCGCGCCGTCCTCGCGGTCGAGCACCTCGATGCGCCCGCCGTGCGCGGTGGCGTACTCGCGCGCGATCGCGAGGCCGAGGCCGCTGCCTTTCACGCGCCCCTCGGCCGGCGGCGCTCCCTGGTAGAACGACTCGAACACGCGCTCGCGCTCCGCGGACGGCACTCCAGGTCCCTGGTCGACGACCTCGAGCACCGCCTGCCCGCCGCGCGCCCTGAGCTCGACGCCGATCGCGCCGGAGCGCGGCGAATACTTGATCGCGTTGGACACGAGGTTGTCGACCACCGTCCGCAGGCGCTCGGCGTCTCCGGTGACCACCGCCGTCTCGAGGCGCGTCTCGAACGCGATCATGCGGCCCAGAGCGGCGAGCTTCTGCTCGCGCAGCACGCGCCGCACGAGCTCCGACAGGTCGACCGGCCCGACGGTCGCCGGCTCGACGTCCTTCGTCTGGTGCCAGCTCAACAGATCCTCGATGAGTTTCTGCAGCGACAGCGTGTTCTCGCGCACGATGCGCACGATGTCCTGCTGCTCGCGGGTGAGCCTGCCGCCGACTTCGTCGCGCAGGAGTTCGGCGCCCTCCCGCACCGCGGTGAGCGGGGTCTTCAGTTCGTGCGACACGTGCCGCAGGAAACGCGTCTGCTGCTCCTCCAGCTCGCGCAGCCGCGTCCTCAGCCACTCGAGGCGCTGTCCGACGTAACGCAGGTCCTGCGGTCCGTTGACGACGATCGCGTGGGTGAAGTCGGCGGTGCCCATCTGCCGGATCGCGACGTCGAGCTGGCGGATCGGCCGCGAGATCAGCACCGCGAACAGGATCGCGAGGCCGAGCGCGATCCCCGCGGTGGCGAGCGCGAGCCACAGCCAGCTCTCCCGCGCGCGCGCCGCGGTGTCCTGCAGGCGCTCGATCGCCCGCTGCGTGAACTGGGCCGACGCCGCCACCATCGACTGCGAGCCGTCGACCAGCGAGGCGAAGCCCTCGGCCAGCTCGGCGGCGCCCTGCGCGCCCGGCCGGGGTCCGGCGAGCCGCTTCGCGAGCCGATCCTCGCTGTCGAGCAGGCGCTCCAGCATCGCCCGCTCGGAAGCTTCCAGCGGAAGCGCCGCGAGCTGGGTGCCGGTCGCGCGGAAGTCCTGCCGCAGCTTGCCGTAGTCGTCCAGCAGCGCCGGGTCGTCGAGGATGATCTGCTGGCGCACGATGCGTTCGAGCGTCGTCGCCTGCTCGAACAGCAGCCGGCTCGTGCGCGCGGCCTGCGTGGCCTGCAGGACCTCCTCGCGGCTCTGCGTCGCGAGCCGGTCGACCGACAGCAGCAGTTCGGCGAGCGCGTAGAGCAGCGGCAAGCTCACCAGCAGGAACGAGAGCAGGATGAACTTGAGGAAGGAGCGCGGGTAAACCACGTGGGGCGCGGGCTGCTAGGATCGGGGCGATTATGACACCGCCCCTCGCGGGGCAGCATCGCGTTGCCCGCCCGTTCGAAAGCCACCCCCGACCCTTCGGCGCCCGGTTCCCCGCGGCAGAAGCTCGCGATCGTCGCGGCGGTCGCGGCCAACGGGGTGATCGGCGCGGACGGCGGCCTGCCCTGGCGGCTCGCCGACGACCTCAGGCACTTCCGTGCATTGACGCTGGGTCACGCGGTGATCATGGGGCGCCGGACCCGGGAGTCGCTCGCCGGCCCGCTCGCGGGTCGCCAGAACATCGTCGTCAGTTCGCGGCCCGACTATCGGCCTTCGGGGACGGAAGTGGCGGCCAGCCTCGAAGAGGCACTCGCCCGGGTTTCGCTGCCGCCGCCCGCGTTCTGCATCGGCGGCGCCGTGCTCTACCGCGACGCGATCGAGCGGGCCGACACGATGCACCTCACCGAGATCGACCGCGAGTTTCCCGGCGACGTGCGCTTTCCGCCGTTCGACCGCGGGGCATGGCTCGAGGTGCGGCGCGAGGATCGCCGCAGCAACGAGGGGTTCGGCTACGCGTTCGTCACCTACGAGCGGCGATCGCCCGCGCGCGGGTGATCGCGGCGCCGGCCCGGGTGCGGCCCGCGAATTTGCGATAATCGGGAGGCGACGCGCGACCTGCGACATCGGGCAGCGCCGGGGTGGCGGAACGGCAGACGCAGCGGACTCAAAATCCGCCGGTGGCGACACCGTGAGGGTTCGAGTCCCTCTCCCGGCACCATGTGCGTCCGTGCGACGATGCCCGACCGCAAGCTCACGCTCGACGACTTCGACTACGCGCTGCCGGCCGACCTGATCGCGCAGGTTCCCGCGCCGGTGCGTACCGGCAGCCGGCTGCTGCACGTCGACGGCGACGCGCTTTCCGACCTGCGGTTCATCGACCTCGAGACCCTCGTCGCGCCCGGCGACGTCGTCGTGGTCAACGACACGCGCGTGGTCCGCGCGCGCCTCTCCGGCACCAAAGAGAGCGGCGGACGGGTCGAACTCCTGATCGAGAGGGTCGTCGGCGACGACCTCGCCTGGGCGCAGGTTCGCGCGAGCCACCTGCCCCGTCCCGGCAGCGAGATCCTGCTGGCGGGCGGCGCCACCGGCGTCGTGCTCGAGCGCGACGGCGGGTTCGTGCGGCTGCGGTTCGAGAACACCGGCCCGCTCGAAGTGTGGCTCGAACGGCACGGGGCTACACCGCTCCCGCCCTACATCGCGCGCGCGCCGGCGCCCGAGGACGCGGAGCGCTACCAGACGGTCTACGCGGCAAGCCCCGGGGCCGTCGCAGCACCCACCGCCGGGCTCCATTTCGACCGGCCGATGCTCGGGCGCCTCGCCGGCCGCGGCGCCGCGATCGTCACGCTCACGCTGCACGTCGGAGCCGGGACCTTCCTCCCGGTGCGCGAGCGCGACCTCGAAGCGCACCGGATGCACGGCGAGCGCTACGCGATTCCCGACGCGACGGTCCAGGCGATCGGCGAGGCGCGCGCCCGCGGGAACCGGGTGCTGGCGGTCGGGACGACGACGCTGCGCGCGCTCGAGGCCGCATCCGCCCATGGTGCCCTCGTTCCCGGCACCGGCGAGACGGACCTCTTCATCCGGCCCGGATTCCGGTTCCGGGTGGTCGACCGGCTCCTGACCAATTTCCACCTTCCGCGGTCCACGCTCCTCGTGCTCGCGAGCGCGTTCGCAGGCGCGCAGGCCATACGCCACGCCTACGCACACGCCATCCGGCAGCGCTACCGGTTCTTCAGCTATGGTGACGCCACGCTGCTGGAAAAGGGGCCTGGGACCTCCCCGTGACCCGCGTTCCGTCGCCAAAAGGCGACAAAATGCACCGTTCGGCGGCAATTTCACCACTTTTCATCGCCGTCCACGCCTCGGATGCCCGTTCCGGCTTGGCAAGCGATCCGATCCAAGGCTAAGCTTGGCCAACGTCGAACCCTTGGCCGGCGCGGCAGCTGCACGCGGCAGCGTGATCGTCGACCCTTACAGATTGAACAACCCGTTCAGGCGGCCCCGTGCCGCCAGCGCAGGATCGTCTTTCGGCGAATGCCGCCGTCTTTGCGGCCCAGGTGCCGGATGGCTCCGTATCGCGCTCGTCCTCGCGATCGGCGTACTCGCCACGCCTGCCGCGCTCGCCGGCTGGAGCGGCGACCGCGGCGAACCGCTTCCTTCGACCAAGCTGATCGACGACGCCCTGACCTACTCGTCGTTCTCGGGCCAGTGCTCGCAGACCGCGTTCGAGGTGTTCGCCACAGGCAACCTCGCCGTGGTCGGGGGACCGGTCCTCGGTCCCGGCTCGACCACGCTCGACGGCCTCCCCTACGACACCTACACGCTGAATCTCGGGTCCGGTCCCGCCACCTTCTCGACCAAGTTCGACCGGGTGTTCGCGGCCCCCCTGCCGTCCTCCAGCTACGAAATGGTCTTCACCACCCGCGTCCTGCTGGGGAACGTCGAGCAGGGCGTGTCCGTCACGACGATCCGCTGCTCCAACGGCGTGGCCTCGGCCCGGAACCAGGCGATTCCCTCGGCTCCGTCGCCGATACCAGCCGGCGGCACCGCCGCGTGGCTCGTCCTCGCGCTCGCGCTGGCCTCGGCCGCCGCCGCGCGACTCCGAACGCTCCGCGGCTGACGCGGATTCCCCGATGATTTTCTCCGTCCTCGCGACGGACGGTGCCGCGCGGCGAGCGCGACTCGAACTCGCGCACGGCATCGTCGAGACGCCGGTGTTCATGCCGGTCGGCACCTACGGCACCGTGAAGGCGATGTCGCCCGACGAACTCACGGCCGCGGGCGCGTCGATCGTGCTGGGCAACACGTTCCACCTGTGGCTCCGGCCGGGGACCGACGTCGTCGGCGCGCACGGCGGACTGCACCGCTTCATGAACTGGCCCCGCCCCCTCCTGACCGACTCGGGCGGCTTCCAGGTGTTCAGCCTGGGCGCGCTCCGGAAGATCTCTGAGGAGGGCGTCGCGTTCGCCTCGCCGGTCAACGGCGATCGCCTGTTCCTCACGCCGGAGAAGTCGATGGAGATCCAGCGCGCGCTCGACTCCGACATCGTCATGGCGTTCGACGAATGCACGCCGTGGCCCGCGTCGCGCGACGAGGCCGCGCGGTCGATGGCGCTGTCGATGCGCTGGGCCAGGCGTTCGCGCGACGCGCACGAGGGAAACGCGAACCGCCTGTTCGGCATCGTGCAGGGCGGCATGTACGAAGACCTGCGCGACGAATCGGTGGCCGAGCTGGCCTCGATCGGGTTCGACGGCTACGCGATCGGCGGGCTGTCGGTCGGCGAGCCCAAGCCCGACATGCTGCGCGTGCTCTCGCACACGGCGCCGAGGCTGCCCGCGGACCGGCCCCGCTACCTGATGGGCGTAGGCACGCCCGAGGACATCGTCGCGGGCGTGGCCGCCGGCGTCGACATGTTCGACTGCGTGATGCCGACGCGCAACGCCCGCAACGGCTGGCTGTTCACCCGCTACGGCGACCTCAAGATCCGCAACGCCCGTCACCGCACCGACACGGGACCGCTCGATCCGACCTGTCCCTGCCCGACCTGCCGGGGCTATTCGCGCGCCTATCTTCATCACCTGCAGCGCGTGGGGGAGATCCTGGGCGCCCGGCTCGCGACGATCCACAACCTCCACTACTACCTGACGCTCGCCGCCGAGATGCGCGAAGCCATCGCCGGGGGAACGCTCGCCGCCTGGACCGCCCGGTTCCGGGCCGATCGCGCGCGGCTCGAACCGCCCGACCCGGCGCAGCCGTAGCGCCGTGCCGCAGGGTCGACGACCGGTGCGTATCCCCGCATGGTAGAATTTCAGGTTCGCTCGACCCGAAAATCGACGCGATGCGCCGATCCGCCGCCCCGGCCGCGGACCGGTGGATCGTTCCGGGCGCCGGCCCCCGACGCGGAGCCGCGCCCAACTTCCGGAGCCCCGACCCGTGCTGATCTCTCCCGCTTACGCCCAGGCCGCGTCGTCCGGCGGCACCGGCGACCTGCTCGCCACGATGCTGCCGATGGTCGCGATCTTCGCCATCTTCTACTTCCTGATGATCCGGCCGCAGCAGCGCAAGCAGAAGGAGCACCGGGCGATGATCGACGCGCTCGAGAAGGGCAACGAGGTGGTGACGGCGGGCGGCATCGCCGGCCGCGTCTCGAAGATCGACGACCAGTACGTCACGGTCGAGATTGCGCAGGGCGTCGAGATCCACGTGCAGCGCCACGCGGTGTCGCAGCTCCTGCCGAAGGGCACGCTGAAATCGCTGTGACGGCAAGCGTCCCGGTGCCGGCGCCGCGCCCGGGACGAGCCTCCGGAATCCCCCCGCCATGAACCGCTACCCGCTCTGGAAGTTCGTCCTGATCGGCGTCGCCGTCACGATCGGCCTCGTCTACACGATCCCGAACTTCTTCCCCGAGGTTCCGGCGGTCCAGATCTCGTCGTCCCGGGCCGGCGTGAAACTCGACACCGCCCTGCTCGAGAGCGTCGAGCAATCGCTCAAGGGAGCGTCGATCCCGTTCCGCGGCGCCTCGCTCGACGCTACCGGCGTCAAGGTCCGCTTCGACGACGAGGACACCCAGCTTCGCGCCCGTGACGCGCTCGGCGCGAAGCTCGGCGGCGACTACATCGTGGCGCTCAACCTGCTGTCGACCTCGCCCGGATGGCTTGCGTCGATCGGCGCGCTGCCGATGTTCCTCGGCCTCGACCTGCGCGGCGGCGTCCATTTCCTGCTGCAGGTCGACATGAAGGCCGCCCTCGACAAGGCCGGCGACCGCTACGTGGCGGACCTGCGCAGCCTGATGCGCGGCGAGAAGATCCAGTACTCGGGCATCGCCCGCGAGGGCGGCGGCGTGTCGATGCGCTTCCGCGAGGAGGCCGAGCGCAACAAGGCGGTGGGCGCGATCGACCGGACCTTCCCCGACCTCGTGTCGCGCACCATCGACGCCGGTCCCGGCGACTTCCGCATCGCCTCGACGCTCAAGCCCGAGGCGCAGAAGCGCCTTCAGGAAGGCGCGATCCAGCAGAACATCCAGATCCTGCGCAACCGGGTCAACGAACTCGGCGTGGCCGAACCCATCATCCAGCAGCAGGGCGCCGAGCGCGTCGTCGTGCAGCTTCCCGGGGTGCAGGACACGGCGCGCGCGAAGGACATCCTCGGCCGCACCGCGACGCTCGAGATCCGGATGGTCAACGAGGAGCCGGGCGCGCTCGAGCAGGCGATGGCGGGCAACGTGCCGTTCGGCAACGAACTGCTCACCGAGCGCCGCGGCGGCAAGGTGCTGGTGAAGCGCCAGGTCGTCTTGACCGGCGACCGCATCAACGACGCCCAGTCCGGATTCGACCAGAGGACCAACGAGCCGGCGGTCCACGTGAACCTGGACGGCACCGGCGCGCGGATCTTCAAGGAAGTCACGCGCGACAACATCGGCAAGCGCATGGCGATCGTGCTGGTCGAGAAGGGCCGCTCCGAGCTCATCACCGCGCCGGTGATCCGCGACGAGATCGGCGGCGGCCGGGTGCAGATCTCGGGCGCGATGACCACGCGCGAGGCCAACGACATCGCGCTGCTGATGCGGGCGGGCGCGCTGGCCGCCCCGATGGAGATCGTCGAGGAGCGCACCGTCGGCCCGTCGCTCGGCAAGGAGAACATCGACAAGGGCTTCCACTCGGTGCTGTGGGGCTATCTCGTGCTGGTGGTGTTCTTCTCCGCCTACTACATGCTGATGGGCGTCATCTCGACCATCTCGCTCACGGTCAACCTGCTGCTCCTGATCGCGATCCTGTCGATGCTCCAGGCGACCTTGACGCTTCCCGGCATCGCGGCCATCGCGCTGACGCTGGGCATGGCGATCGACGCCAACGTGCTGATCAACGAGCGCATCCGCGAGGAGATCCGCTGGGGCGCGACGCCGCACGCCGCGATCCAGGCCGGCTACGAACGCGCCTGGGGCACGATCCTCGACTCGAACGTCACGACGCTCATCGCGGGCATCGCGCTGTTCCTGTTCGGCACCGGCCCGGTCAAGGGATTCGCGGTGGTCCACTGCATCGGCATCCTGACCTCGATGTTCTCCGCGGTGTTCGTCTCCCGCGGCATCGTCGCGCTGGTTTACGGGCGGCGGCGCAAGCTCGACCGCATCTCGATCGGCCAGATCTGGAGGCCCGGCCCGTCGGCCGCGACGCCCGCGAAGGGCTGACCCGCGCGCGAGGCCCCGGCGAGCGATTCCCGGCACCAGCCCCGTCGGAGCGCCTGACCCGCTCGCCGACGGTGGCCCTTCCCGGCGCGACCTTCACCCCGAACCCACCGAGCTCTCGAGACCCGCATGGAATTCTTCCGGTTCAAGCGCGACATCCCGTTCATGCGGCACGCGCTGGTGTTCAACGTGATCTCGCTGGTCACGTTCCTCGCCGCCGTGTTCTTCCTCGCGACCCGGGGACTCAACTTCGGCGTCGACTTCGTCGGCGGAACCGTGATCGAGGTCAAGTACGCGCACGCGGTCGACTTCAACCGGGTCCGCGCCGCGATCGACAAGCTCGAGGTCGGCGAGTACTCGGCCCAGGCGTTCGGCAGCGCCAACACCGCGCTCGTGCGCCTGCCGCTCAAGCCTGGCGTCTCGTCGGCGCAGCTCTCCGAGCGCGTGATGAACGCGCTCCGGGCCGACGACCCGACCGCCACGCAGGTGCGGGTCGAGTTCGTCGGGCCCCAGGTCGGAAAGGAACTCTACGAGAACGGCGCGCTCGCGCTGCTCCTGGTGGTCGTCGGCATCGTGGCCTACCTGGCGATGCGCTTCGAGTGGCGCTTCGCGGTCGCGTCGATCATCGCGAACCTGCACGACGTAATCATCATCATGGGCTTCTTCGCCTTCTTCCAGTGGGAGTTCTCGCTCCCGGTGCTGGCGGCGCTGCTCGCGGTGCTGGGCTACTCGGTCAACGAGTCGGTGGTGGTCGCCGACCGGATCCGCGAGAACTTCCGCAAGATGCGCAAGGCGTCGGTTCCCGAGGTGATCGACAGCGCGATCACCAGCACGATGTCGCGCACCATCATCACCCACGGCAGCACGCAGGTGATGGTCACCTCGATGCTGATCTTCGGCGGCGAGACGCTGCACCACTTCGCCCTCGCGCTCACGATCGGCATCCTGTTCGGCATCTACTCGTCGGTGCTGGTGATGGCGCCGCTGGTGATGTGGATGGGCGTCTCGCGCGAGGACCTCGTCAAGCCCGAAAAGCGCGGAACGCTGGGCGACAAGATACTCCCGTAGGCAGGAATCAGGAGTCAGAAGTCAGAAGCCAGAGGCGCCGCAGTGGCCCGTGGCCGCGCATTGAGCGCGGCTGCAAGGTTGGCGACGCAACGTCGCAACGGCGGTCGATCCGCCGCCACCGGGAATTCGGGGTCAGACTCGATTTTTGAAGCCGCGTCGTCAAGGTCGTTGCCCGTCGGAAAAATCGAGTCTGACCCCGAATTACCCCAATTGCCCTGACCCCGGATTCGCCCACTCGCCGACGTGCTGACGACCCTTTTCTACTCGCTCCTTGCGCTCGACGAGACGCTCGCGCAGTTCGCGGTCCAGTACGGGCCCTGGCTCTACGCGCTGCTCTTCGCGGTGATCTTCGCCGAGACCGGGCTGGTCGTCTTCCCGTTCCTGCCGGGCGACTCGTTGCTGTTCATCGCCGGCACGGTGGTCGCGGTCGCCGGCCTCAACGTCCACGTGCTGGTGCTGGTGCTCTCGGTGGCCGCCATCCTCGGGGACTCGGTCAACTACGCGATCGGTCGCTACGTCGGGCCGAAGGTGTTCAGCCGGCCCGACTCGCGCTGGATCCGGCAGGAGCACCTGCGACGCACGCAGGCGTTCTACGACCGCTACGGCGGCGTCACGATCGTCATCGGTCGCTTCGTGCCGATCATCCGCACCTTCGCGCCCTTCCTCGCCGGGGTCGCGCAGATGGCCTACCCGCGGTTCCTCTCGTACAACGTCGCGGGGGGCGTGCTGTGGATCGCCTCGCTCACCTACGCCGGCTACCTGTTCGGCAACATCCCCTGGGTCAAGAACAACCTCGCGTTGATCGTGCTCGGCATCGTGGTCGTGTCGCTGATCCCCGCGGTGACGACCTTCATGCGCGAACGGCGGGAGCATGTCCGCTCCTGATCGCGGCGACGGCGGAGACAGGAAGCCGGTATCCGGTTTCGCAGGGCCTTGAAGCACGCGGCGAAGAAGTCCGCCGCAACCGGATCCGCCGCCCCGATCGCGGGCGGCGTCGCCTCAGACACTCCGCGCGAGTTTCTCCGCCAGGCCGACGTAGGTGGCCGGGGTGAGCGCCTTGAGGCGCGCCTTCGCCTCGGAGGGAAGCTCCAGCCGGTCGATGAACGCGTGGAGCGCCTCGCGCGTCATGCCGCGTCGCCCGCGCGTGAGTTCCTTCAGGCGCTCGTAGGGCTCGGGCAGGCCGTGGCGGCGCATCACGGTCTGGATCGGCTCCGCCAGCACCTCCCAGTTCGCGTCGAGGTCGGCGTCGAGGCGCGCGTCGTCGACTTCGAGCTTCGACAGGCCGCGCCGCAGCGACCGGAAGCCGATCAGCGCGTGGCCGGCCGCCACGCCCATGTTCCGCAGCACCGTCGAGTCGGTGAGGTCGCGCTGCCAGCGCGAGACCGGAAGCTTGTCCGCCAGGTGGCGCGAGAGCGCGTTCGCGACGCCGAGGTTGCCTTCCGAGTTCTCGAAGTCGATCGGGTTGACCTTGTGCGGCATCGTCGAACTGCCGACCTCGCCGTCCCTCGCGCGCTGGCGGAAGTAGCCGAGCGAGACGTA
The DNA here is from genome assembly GCA_020847675.1 of Burkholderiales bacterium. GTDB lineage: Bacteria > Pseudomonadota > Gammaproteobacteria > Burkholderiales > Casimicrobiaceae > VBCG01. Next base: position 25,319 of record JADLBN010000064.1, read on the forward strand.
GCCCCACAGGTCGCGGTCGAGGTCGATGGCGATCGTGCCGATGCGCGCGAGCGCGTCGAAGTACTCGGCGACGCAGTCGTGGGGCTCGATCTGCGTCGTGTAGGGATTGAACGCGAGGCCGAGCGAGGCGACCACGCGAGCCGCGAGGGACTCCCAGTCGACCTCCGGGTAGGCCGCGACGTGCGCGTTGTAACTCCCGGTCGCCCCGTTCATCTTGCCCAGGAGTTCCACCCGCTCGAATCCCGCGGACGCGCGCTCGAGGCGGGCGACGACGTTGGCGATCTCCTTGCCCAGCGTGGTCGGCGTCGCCGGCTGGCCGTGCGTGCGGGCGAGCATGGCGCGGCCCGCGTGGGCGTGCGCCATCGCGCGGAGGTCCGCCGCCAGCGCCGCGAGCGCCGGCAGCAGGATGTCGCGACGCGCCTCGGCGAGCGCGAGCGCGTGCGACAGGTTGTTGATGTCCTCCGAAGTGCAGGCGAAGTGGACGAACTCGAGCACCGGCGCGAGGCCGCGGACCGCTCCGAGACGCTCCTTCAGCCAGTACTCGACCGCCTTGACGTCGTGGTTGGTGGTCCGCTCGATCTCCTTGACGCGGGCGGCGTCCGCGACAGAGAAAGCGGCGAGCGTGGCCTCGACTTCGCGCCGCGACGCATCGTCGAGCGGCGCCACCTCGGCGATGCCCGGCTCGGTGGCCAGCGCCTCGAGCCACGCGAGTTCGACCCTGATCCGGTTGCGGATCAGGCCGAACTCGGAGAAGTGCGCTCGAAGCGTCTCGACCTGCGCCGAGTAGCGCCCGTCGAGCGGCGACAGCGCGACGAGCGCGTCGGCTTCGCTCATCGCGACGGGCGGCCCCCGGACTCCCCGCGGCTCACAGCGAGTGCTTGAGCTGCTCGAGGATCGCGGGATTCTCGAGCGTCGAGACGTCCTGCGTGATCGCTTCGCCCTTCGCGATCGAGCGCAGGAGCCGCCGCATGATCTTGCCCGAGCGCGTCTTCGGCAGGTTGTCGCCGAAGCGGATGTCCTTCGGCTTCGCGATCGGGCCGATCTCCTTGCCCACCCAGTCGCGCAGTTCCTTCGCGATCTTCTGCGCCTCGGCGCCTTCCGGCCGCGGTCGCTTCAGGACGACGAAGGCGGAGATCGCCTCCCCGGTCATGTCGTCGGGGCGGCCGACCACCGCGGCTTCCGCGACGATCGGGTTCGCGACCAGCGCCGACTCGACCTCCATCGTGCCCAGCCGGTGTCCCGACACGTTCAGCACGTCGTCGATGCGACCGACGATCATGAACGCGCCGTCGTGCGCGTCGCGCACCGCGCCGTCGCCCGCCAGGTACAGGTTCCCGCCGAGTTCCTCCGGGTAGTAGGTCTTCCTGAACCGGTCCGGATCGCCCCAGATCGTGCGGATCATCGACGGCCACGGCCGCTTGATGACCAGCATCCCCCCCTGGCCGTTCGGGACGTCCTTGCCGGCCTCGTCCACGATCGCGGCGTAGATCCCCGGCAGCGGGCTCATGCAGGAGCCGGGCTTGCAGTGCGTGATCCCGGGCAGCGGCACGATCACGATCCCGCCGGTCTCGGTCTGCCACCAGGTGTCGACGATCGGGCAGCGCTCGTTGCCGACGTTCTGGTAGTACCACATCCACGCTTCCGGGTTGATCGGCTCGCCGACCGAGCCGAGCAACCGGAGGCTCGACAGGTCGTAGCGCTTCGGATGCACGTCGGGATCGACCCCCGCGATCTTGATGAGCGACCGGATCGCGGTGGGCGCGGTGTAGAAGATGTTGACCTTGTGCTTCGCGATCGTCTCCCAGAAGCGTCCGCCGTTGGGATAGGTCGGCACGCCCTCGAACACGACCTCGGTCGCGCCGGCCGCGAGCGGTCCGTAGGCGATGTACGAATGCCCGGTGACCCACCCGATGTCCGCGGTGCACCAGAACACGTCGGCCGGCTTGAGGTCGAACACCCACTTCATCGTGAGCGCGGCCACCAGCAGGAAGCCGCCGGTCGAGTGCTGCACGCCCTTGGGCTTGCCGGTCGACCCCGACGTGTAGAGGATGAACAGCGGATGCTCGGCCCCCACCCAGACCGGCGGGCAGGTGTCCGCCTGCTTCGCCGTGAGGTCGTGCATCCAGATGTCGCGTCCGGCGGTCATCGGAACGGCGTTGCCGGTGCGCCGGTAGACGACGATGTTGCGGATCGCCTCGCAACCGCCCATCGCGAGCGCTTCGTCGACGATCGCCTTGATCGGCATCGCCTTGCCGCCGCGCACCTGCTCGTCGGAGGTGATCACCAGCGTCGCGCCCGCGTCGATGATGCGTTCCTGCAGCGACTTCGCCGAGAAGCCGCCGAACACGACCGAATGCGTCGCGCCGATGCGCGCGCAGGCCTGCATCGCCGCGACGCCCTCGATCGACATCGGAATGTAGATCAGCACCCGGTCGCCCTTCTTCGCGCCCAGCGACTTGAGCCCGTTGGCGAGCCGGCACACGCGCCGGTGGAGTTCGCGATAGGTCTCCTTCGTCACCTTCCCGTCGTCGGCCTCGAAGATGATCGCGGTCTTGTCGCCCAGCCCGCGCTCGATCTGGAGATCGAGGCAGTTGTACGAAGCGTTCAGTTCGCCGTCCGCGAACCAGCGGTAGAACGGCGCGTTCGATTCGTCGAGCACCTGGGTGAACGGCTTGTGCCAGGCGAGGTGCTCGCGTGCAAGGCGCCCCCAGAAGCCGGTGAAATCGCGCGCGGCTTCGGCGTGGAGTGCGTCGGCGTCGGCCTTCTTGAGCGTCGCCTGCGCGGCGAACGACGCCGGCGGCGCGATGCGGCGGTTTTCCTGCAGCACGGATTGGATGTTCGTGGACATGCGGGAAGGCTCCTCGGGGTGGCGCGGGAGCGTCGCGGGCAGCGCCGCGGCGTTCCTCTTCTGGGGGAAGGGTCGAGTCTACCGAAGGCGAGAGCGCTGGCGCAATGCGGGCGGCTCGATCCGGGGCAAGCCGCAGTTCCCGCCGATCGGGACCGCCCGTGCCGGGGCAGCGAACGCGCGACGTCCCTTCCGGGGAGGCCTGTGCTGCAACGATGCTAGACTGGCGGGTTCGATCTTTGGCTTCCCTTCCCATGTCCGTCCATCTTCCCGCCCCGCACACCGGCAGGCCGCGTCCGATGCGCCCGATCCCCAATCTCATCTTCCTGTCGCGCTGGCTGCAGCTACCGCTCTACCTCGGTCTGATCGTCGCGCAGGGCGTCTACGTCTGGCACTTCTGGGTCGAACTGATCCACCTGGTCGAGGCCGCGATGGGCGACCAGGAAGCGGTCCGGAAGATCGTCGCCGCCGTGACGCCGGCCGGGCAGGCGGTCGCCCCGATGACGACGCCGTCCGAGACGGTGATCATGCTGGTGGTGCTGGGCCTGATCGACGTGGTGATGATCAGCAACCTCTTGATCATGGTGATCATCGGCGGCTACGAGACCTTCGTGTCGCGCATGAAGCTCGAAGGCCACCCCGACCAGCCCGAGTGGCTCTCGCACGTGAATGCGAGCGTGCTCAAGGTCAAGCTCGCCACCGCGATCATCGGGATCTCGTCGATCCACCTGCTGAAGACCTTCATCAATGCCGCGGCCTACGACGAGAAGACGCTCCTGTGGCAGACCGCGATCCACATCACCTTCCTGCTCTCGGCGATGGCGATCGCGGTCACCGATCGCCTGATGCCGCAGCCGAAGCCGCACGGCGCCCGCCACGCGGGCGGTCCGGTCCCGGCCGAAGCGCACTGAAGGAGGCACGACGATGTCCAGGATCCGTCAGGACGACCTGATCTCGAGCGTCGCGGACGCGCTGCAGTACATCTCGTACTACCACCCGGTCGACTACATCGAGGCGCTGGGCGAGGCTTACGCGGCCGAGGAGTCGCCCGCCGCGAAGGACGCGATCGCGCAGATCCTGACCAACTCGCGCCTGTGCGCCGAGGGCCACCGGCCGATCTGCCAGGACACCGGCATCGTGGTCGCGTTCGTGAGAATCGGCATGGACGTGCGCTTCGAGGGCGCGACGATGTCGGTTGCCGACATGGTCAACGAGGGCGTCCGCCGCGCCTACACCCACCCGGACAACCCGCTGCGCGCATCGGTGCTCGCGGACCCGGCCGGCCGGCGCGCCAACACGAAGGACAACACGCCCGCCGTCGTCCACTTCGAACTGGTCCCCGGCGGCACGGTCGACGTGCGGATCTCGGCCAAGGGCGGCGGCAGCGAGAACAAGGCGAAGTTCGCGATGCTGAACCCGTCCGACTCGATCGTCGACTGGGTGATGAAGACGGTGCCGACGATGGGCGCGGGCTGGTGCCCGCCCGGCATGCTCGGCATCGGCATCGGCGGCACGGCCGAGAAGGCGATGCTGCTCGCGAAGGAGTCGCTCATGGACCCGATCGACATCCACGAGCTGCGCCGGCGCGGACCGAAGAACCGCGTCGAGGAACTGAGACTCGAGCTCATGGACAAGGTCAATGCGCTCGGCATCGGCGCGCAGGGCCTGGGCGGCCTCGCGACCGTGCTCGACGTCAAGATCCTCGACTATCCGACCCACGCCGCGAGCCTGCCGGTCGCGATGATCCCCAACTGCGCCGCGACCCGCCACGCGCACTTCACGCTCGACGGCTCTGGAGCGGCGGGCTTCGAGCCGCCGGACCTCGCGCGCTGGCCCGACGTGCACTGGACACCCGCGCCGGAATCGCGCCGGGTGAACCTCGACACGCTGACGCCGGCCGAAGTGGCGTCGTGGAAGCCCGGCGAGCGGCTCCTGCTCTCCGGGAAGATGCTCACCGGCCGCGACGCCGCGCACAAGCGCATCGTCGACCTGCTCGAAAAAGGCGAGAAGCTGCCGGTGGACTTCGCCAACCGCGTCATCTACTACGTCGGGCCGGTCGACCCGGTCCGCGACGAGGTGGTCGGCCCCGCGGGTCCGACGACGTCGACGCGCATGGACAAGTTCACCGAGACCATGCTCGCGCGCACCGGCCTCATCGCGATGGTCGGCAAGGCCGAGCGCGGCCCGGTCGCCATCGAGGCGATCCGCCGCCACAAGGCCGCGTACCTGATGGCGGTCGGCGGAGCGGCGTACCTGGTCGCGAAGGCGATCCGCGCCTCGCGCGTGGTCGCGTTCGCCGACCTCGGCATGGAGGCGATCTACGAGTTCGAGCTGCGCGACATGCCGGTGACCGTCGCCGTCGACGCGGCCGGAACCTCGGTGCACCAGACCGGCCCGCGCGAGTGGCAGGCCCGGATCGGCAGGATCCCGGTCGCGACCGCCTGAACCTGCGGTGACCGTGGCGACCGTGGCACGCCGGTTGCTCCGGTGGAAGAATCCGAAGGCGTGGAGGGGGTTCCCTGCGCCGGGGCGGGAGCCCGGCGCGTGAACCTCCGCGCGCCCTGAAGCCGATGCCCGCGCCCGACCGCCGACCTCCCGACCGGACCAGCCGGCGATGAACGATTCGGCTTCCGACGACGTCGGGGAGGGCGTGAAGCGGCGCCTGCTGCGCCGCCTGCGCCGGCGCTCGGAGCCGCTCGCGGCCGACAGCCTGTCACCCGGCGAACCTCCGCCGGTCCGGCTGGGCCTCCTCGCCAAGTTCCAGCTCCTGACCGCGAGCCTCGTGTTCCTGACCGCGGTCGCCATCACCGGCTACACGCTGTGGCGGGAGTGGGCCGGCGGCGAAGAGGACCTTCGGTCGCAGGCCGCCACGTTCGCGACCATGCTGGCCGAGATCGTCGACGAGCCGCTCGCCGAGGGCGACGTCGCCGCGATCGAGAAGGTGCTCTCGACGCTGCAGCCCGGCGCGAACCTGGGCTACCTGGCGATCTTCGACGCCAGGGGCGGCAGGCTGGTCGAGCGCCGCTACGGCGATGCCGCGTCGGCCCCGACCCTGCCGAGACCCGAACCGCTCCGGGACGGCTCACGCACCGCGCTCAGGCGGACGGTCGGCACCTCGATGTACATGGAGACGACCGCGCCGATCACGGCCGGACCTGCACTCGCCGCGCGAACCTCCCATGCGGCGGGCGAAGTCATCGGGCAGGTGCAGGTGGGTCTCTCGCTCAAGTCGCAGACGGCGCGGTTCCGCGGCTACGTCACCGGCGTGCTCTCGGTCGTCGGACTCGTCCTCGTTGCCGCGATGCTGATGGCGCTCGTCGCGACGCGCAGGCTGGTGGCGCCCATGCGGCGGCTCATGCGCGCTGCCCGCGCCGTGGCCGGCGGGCGCCTCGACGTGGTCGTGCCGATCCGCTCGCGCGACGAACTCGGGCTCCTGACCCACACGTTCAACCACATGACCGCGCGCCTCGCGCGATCGCAGGCGGAGGTCGCGACGCACCAGCGCACGCTCGAGGACAAGGTCGCTCAGCGCACGCGCGAACTCGAGGTCGCGACCGCCCACGCGTACAAGCTCGCGCAGCACGACATCCTCACCGGGCTGCCCAACCGCTCGCTCCTGAACCAGAGGCTGCGGCAGATCCTGGCGAGCGCCCAGCGCGACGGCACGCAGGTCGCGTGCCTGTTCCTCGACTTCGACCATTTCAAGCGCATCAACGACACGCTCGGCCACGACGCGGGGGACCTGCTCCTGCAGTCGATCGCCCAGCGGCTCGGCGGCGCGGTGCGCGAATCCGACACCGTCGCGCGGCTTGGCGGCGACGAGTTCGTCCTCGTGCTGCCGGGACTCGATCCGGCGCACGCGACCTTCGAGGTGATGAGCGTCGTGCACCGCGTGCGGGAGTCGTTCCTTGCGCCGTTCCGGATCGCCGACCAGTCGCCCACGCTCACCTGCTCGATCGGCGTGTCGATCTTCCCGCTCGACGCGCAGGATCCGGCCACGCTGATCAAGCAGGCGGACACGGCGATGTACGCCGCGAAGGAGGCGGGCCGCAACGCGTACCGCTTCTACACCGCCGACATGAACGCGCGCGTCCAGCAGCGCCTGCAGATCGAGACCGACATGCGGCGCGGCCTGATGGACGACGAGTTCTTCCTCGTCTACCAGCCGCAGGTTTCGACCTCGACCGGGCGCGCGTTCGGCGTCGAGGCACTTCTGCGCTGGCGCGACCCCGAGCGCGGGATCATCGGCCCCGCCGAGTTCATCCCGATCGCCGAGGAGTCGGGCATGATCCAGGCGCTCGGCGCGCGCGTGCTGCGCGAGGCGTGCAGGCAGGTCGCGGAGTGGCACCGCGCGGGGATGCCGATGCGGCTCTCGGTGAACCTGTCGGTGCAGCAGCTCCAGCACGACAGCTGGCTCTCGGTGGTCGAGGACGCGCTCGCCGCCTCCGGCCTCTCCGCCGGCGAACTCGACCTCGAGATCACCGAGAGCGTGATCATCACGCACCCCGACAAGGCGGTCGCCACGCTCGCGAAGCTGAAGCAGATGGGCGTGTCGGTGACGGTCGACGACTTCGGGACCGGCTATTCGTCGCTCTCCTACCTCGCGCGGCTCCCGATCCAGGGACTCAAGATCGACCAGCGCTTCGTCCACGGCATCGAGCGCAACCGCAACGACGAGACGATCACGCAGGCGATCGTCGCGCTGTCGCACTCGCTCGGCCTGCGCTGCATCGCCGAAGGGGTCGAGACCCATCCGCAGCTCGAGTTCCTGCGGCGGCACGGCTGCCCGTTCGCGCAGGGCTTCCTCGTGTGCCCGCCGCTCGAGGCCGCGGAACTTCGCGTCTGGTGGTCTTCGCGGGCGAGCGACGCGGCGGCGGCGCAGCCGGAGCTGTTTCCCGCCGCGCGCTGACCGGACGGGCGGGCCGCGGGGGCGACCCCTCAGGGCCGGAAGATCGAACCGATTGCGAGGCCGGCGAGCGCGGCCGCCATCGTCACGCCCAGCGTCTGCGCGATGGTCCGGCCGCGCGGGCTGCCGGTGATCGCGCTGCGCGCCCATCCGAGCGCCGTCATCATCGCGAGAGTGACCACGAGCGACGCGGTGCGCGCGGCATCGACCTCGAGAAACGCGAACGGGATCACCGGCATCGAGGCCGCGAACAGGTCGGCGACGAACATCCAGGCGGCCTGCGCCGCGGGGCTCGCGGGAGGATTCGCCGCGGCGGGACCGGCAGCGCGCCGCAGCGACGCCCAGGCCTCCGGGTTGCGCTTCGCAAGCGCCACGATCACGTCGACCGACGCGGGCTCGGCGCCCTGCGATGCGAGGCGCTCGCGGATAGCGGCGAGCGTGCCCGCGGGGTCGCGCTCGAGTGCCGCGCGGTCCCGCTCGATGTCGGCGGCCGCGACGTCGCGCGAGGCGGTCGCGTCGAGCCACGCACCCGCCGCCATCGACGCCGCCGCTGCCGCGGCCCCGGTTGCGCCGGCGATCAGCACCGTGTGCGCGTCCTGCCCCGCAGCCGATACGCCCGCCACCAGACCGAAGATCGACACCGCGCCGTCGACCATGCCGAACACGATCGTGCCGAGCGAGGCGCGGAACGACGCCGCCACGCGCGATGTCCATCGCCCGGCGGCAGCGAGGTCGGTCATCCGCGGAGGTCGCAGGGCCGGTCGACGTCGCGCAGCGCTCCCGGATCGTCGACGTCGATGCGAACGACCCCGATCCGGTGCGCGGCGACGACGTTCTTCGCGCCCTCGTCGCCGCCGAGCGCGAGGAGCGCATCGCGATGCACGCGAGAAAATCCCACCGGGTGGCCGCGCTCGCCGAGATGGAACGGCGCCGCGATCGACGCGCCCGAGACGATGGCGTCGGCCACGCGGCGGATCGTCCGGGGTGCGATCCAGGGCATATCCGCGAGCGCGACGACCCAACCGGCCGCGTCGCGGCTCGCGGCAACGCCGCAGGCGAGGCTCGCCCCCATGCCTTCGTCGGCGCGCGCGCAACGAACCACCGTCGCGCCTTCGGCCGCGAGCGCGGCTGCAAGAGCGTCGTCGCCCGGGCGCACGACGGCGATGGTGCAAGGAAGGGCCGCGGCCATGGCGCGGCACGACGCCACGCCGACCGGTGCGCCATCGGGCAACGCCGCGAGCAGCTTGGCGCCGCCGAATCGGCGCGCAGCGCCTGCCGCGAGCAGGATCCCGACCGGGAGCGCGCCGCTCACCGACGAACGCGACCGTGCCCCGCGGCAACGGATCGCGCGAGCGACACTGCGGCGTTGCGAATCACCGTCGGCTCTCCGTCGGGATGGCGTGCGTCGATTCTAGCAGCGGGCATGACGGTGCGCTTCGCGCGCCATGTGCGCTGCTCACCCATGTCGCCGCACTTCGCGCGGCGGTGCGGTTCCGACATGACCGACGAAGGCCGCACCGCAGCGGCCGTCGTCTCCTGATCCGCGGGAGCGGATCACGTGGGTGCAGTCGTCATCGACCGCGCCAGCGGGCGCTCAACCGAAGAACGCCTTCAGCTTGTCGAAGAAGGTCTTCTGCTTCGGACTGTGCGCTTCCGGGTCCTGCTGGTTGATTGCCTCGAGCTCGCGCAGGATCTCCTTCTGGCGCGCCGTGAGCTTCACCGGCGTCTCGACGGCGACGTGGCAGTAGAGGTCGCCGGTCACCGAGCCGCGCACCGGGCGGATGCCCTTGTTCTTCAGCCGGAACACCTGTCCGGTCTGCGTCTCCGCCGGCACCTTCACCTTCGCGTGGCCGTCGAGCGTCGGGATCTCGATCTCGCCGCCGAGCGCCGCGGTCGCGAAGCTGATCGGCATCTCGCAGTGGAGATCCGCACCCTCGCGCTGGAACACCGAGTGCGGCTTCAGTTGCACGACCACGTAGAGGTCGCCGGTCGGGCCGCCGTTGACGCCTGCCTCGCCTTCGCCGGAGAGCCGGATGCGGTCGTCCTGGTCGACGCCCGCCGGGATCTTCACCGACAGCGTCTTGTGCTTGCGCACGCGCCCGGCGCCCGAACAGGTCGCGCAAGGGTCGGCAACGTACTTGCCGGTGCCGTGGCACTGCGGGCAGGTCTGCTGGATCGAGAAGAAGCCCTGCGAGACCCGCACCTCGCCGCGGCCGTGGCAGCTCGGACACTGCTTGCTCTGCGTGCCCGGCTTCGCGCCGCTGCCGTGACAGGTCTCGCAGGCCTCCATCGTCGGGATGCGGATGCGCGCCTCGGTGCCGCGCGCCGCCTCCTCGAGCGAGAGTTCGAGGTTGTAGCGGAGATCCGCGCCGCGGAACACGCCGCTGCCGCGCCCGCCGCGCCCCTGCCCGAAGATCTCGCCGAAGATGTCGCCGAACGCGTCGGCGAAGCCGCCGAAGCCCTCCGGACCCGCGCCGCGCGCGCCCGCGCCGAAGCCCGCCGCGGGATCGACGCCCGCGTGGCCGAACTGGTCGTAGGCCGCGCGCTTCTTCGCGTCGGTGAGGATCTCGTAGGCCTCCTTCGCCTCCTTGAATTTCTCCTCGGAGCCCTTGTCGTCCGGATTGCGGTCCGGGTGGTGCTTCATCGCAAGCTTCCGGTAGGACTTCTTGATGTCCTCCTCGGACGCGTCGCGGTTGACGCCCAGCACCGTGTAGTAATCGCGCTTCGCCATTCCCGTTTCCCCGCGGGCGACTCGTCCGCCCTGAACGACAAAAACCGGACGCCCCCTGCGAGACGCCCGGCACATTCCGGTCCGCGTTGAGGGGCGCGCAAGCGCCCTTCCAACGCGGACAGATAGTCGGGCGCGCGTGAGCGCGCCGGACTATCCGAGGAGGTCAAGGACCGCGGTGAGCGGAGCGCCGGTCGCCAGCGCGACCGGCCCTCCGGTCACTTGCGGTCCTTCACCTCCGTGTACTCGGCATCGACGACCTTCTCGTCGCCCGCCGCCTGCCCGCCACCCTGGCCGCCCGCGTGGCCCGCACCCGCACCGGCCGCCCCGGCGGCACCCGCCGCTTCGGCCTGCGCCTGCGCGTACATCGCCTCGCCGAGCTTCTGCGAAGTCTTCGCGAGTTCCTCGGTCTTCGCTTCGAGCGCGTCCTTCGCCGCGTCCTTCTGCTTCAGCAGTTCCTCGGCGTCCTTGAGCGCTGCCTCGATCTTCGCTTTCTCGTCGGCGCCGATCTTGTCGCCGTGCTCGCCCAGCGACTTCGTCACGCTGTGCACCAGCGCGTCGAGGCCGTTGCGCGCCTGCACCGTCTCCATGAGCCTGCGGTCTTCCTCGGCGTGCGCCTCGGCGTCCTTCACCATCCGCTGGATCTCGTCCTCGGACAAGCCGGAGTTGGCCTTGATCGTGATCCTGGCTTCCTTCTGCGTCGCCTTGTCCTTCGCCGAGACGTGCAGGATGCCGTTCGCGTCGATGTCGAAGGTCACCTCGATCTGCGGCACGCCGCGCGGCGCGGGCGGGATGCCCTCGAGGTTGAACTGCCCGAGGCTCTTGTTGCCCGACGCCATCTGGCGCTCGCCCTGCAGCACGTGGATCGTCACCGCCGACTGGTTGTCGTCCGCGGTCGAGAACACGTTCTGCGCCTTGGTCGGGATCGTCGTGTTCTTCTTGATGA
>JADLBN010000065.1 GCA_020847675.1 Burkholderiales bacterium
CCCGAGTCAGTAGTTCGTTGAGGAACCGCAAACGGTCGAAGGCGCTCGCGAAAAGGGCCGGGAAATGGCGCCAGGCAAGGCGCGAACCGCAGCGAGGTTGGACACCTCGCGAGGATTCGCAACGCAGCTTGGCGCCATTTCCCGGTCGTTTTCAGCAACGAACTACTGACTCGGGACCCTAGGTCACCTCGTCCATTGCGATTCGGGTCGCGTGGGGGCGCCGCGCGCGCGCCGGACCCGCTCGACGATGCCCGCCGGCGGCACGTTGACGCCGCCGACGCCGGTCAGGAGCCCGTGCACGCGCGGCGCGTCGGGCACGCCGTAGAGCGCGGCGCGCAGTTCCTGGTGCAGGATGCCGCCCGCGCCGGGCGAGTGGTTGCGGTCGAGCACGACGACGTCGCGCACGCCGGCGAGCGCGGCGCGCAGCGCAGCGACCGGCAGCGGCCGGAACAGGCGCACCTTGACGAGACCCACGTGCTCGCCCGCCTCGCGCATCGCGTCGACCGCGTCGCGCGCGGTGCCGCAGAGGCTTCCCATCGTCACGACCACCGTGTCGGCGCCGTCGCAGCGGTAGCGCTCGACCACGCCCCAACTGCGGCCGAAGCGCCGCTGCCAGTCGCCGTCGGCTTCCGCGAGGCGCGCGGGCACGCCCTCCATCGCCTGCTCGATCGCCTGCCGGTGCCGGAAGAACATGTCGGGCGACACGACGTTGCCCCAGGACTCGGCCTTCGAGGTGTCGAGGCGGTGCTCGGGCGCGAACGGCGGCAGCCAGGCGTCGACGTCCGCGGCGGCGGGCACCTCGACCGGCTCCATCGCGTGCGAGACGTAGAACGCGTCGAGGTTGACGAGCGCCGGGATCATCGCGCCTTCGGCGACGCGGAACGCCTGCACCACGCTGTCGAGCGCCTCCTGCGCGCTCTCGACGTAGAGCTGGATCCAGCCGGTGTCGCGCTGCGAGAGGCTGTCGGTCTGGTCGGGCCAGAACGCCCAGGGCGAGGCGACGGTCCGGTTGATGTTCGCCATCACGATCGGCGCGCGCGCGCCGCTCGCGTAGTGCAGGAGTTCGTGCATCAGCAGGAGGCCCTGCGAAGCGGTCGCGGTAAACACGCGCACGCCGGCGAGCGACGCAGGAATGCACGCCGACATCACCGAGTGCTCGGACTCGGTGGTGATGATCTCGGCGTCGAACTCGCCTTCCGACTGGAACGCCGTGAGTTCCTCCAGCACCGGCGTCTGCGGCGTGATCGGGTAGACCGGGCACACCTTCGGCCGGGCGAGGCGTGCGCCCCACGCGACCGCCTGGTTGCCGGTCAGGAGCATCGTGCGCGCGCGTTCGTGCGCCGGGGATGCGTCACGCTTCGGCGTTGCAACCGTGCTCATCGCGCCTCCTCGACCATGTCCATCGCGCCGGTCGGGCACTCGGCCACGCACAGCCCGCAGCCCTTGCAGTAGTCGCCGAGCACGCGGTAGCCGCCATCGGCGCGCTCGATCGCGAGATCGGGGCAGACCGCGACGCAGGTGTCGCAGGACACGCAGGTGCCGCAGGAGAAGCAGCGCGTCGTCTCGGCGAGCGCCTGCTCGATCTCGAGACCGAGTTGCACCTCGTCGCCGGAAGCGAGGCGCTCGTCGGCGCCACGGCGCCGCGACGCTGCCCGCGCGAGCGGCGGGTACGCGTGCGTGGCGATCGCCTCGAGCGGCACGCTCGCCTCGCGCAGCGTGGTCCGCGGGCGCGTCGTGTGGGTCGGACCGGCAGCTTCGTCGGGCGTTCCGGCCCGGGCGCAGAGCGTGGCGTGGATCGCGAACGCGGCGCGCTTCCCCTGCCCGACCGCGTCGGTCACGAAGCGCGCCATGCTGGAGACGTCGCCCGCCGCCCAGGTGCGCTCTGCACCGGTCGCGCCGGTGGCGTCGACCGCGACGAGCGCGCCGTCGCACGGGAGCCCCGGTCCCAGAGCGCCGAGATCCGGATCCTGGCCGATCGAGGTGACGATCGCGTCGGCGGCGAGTTCGAAGCCGCCGCCCTCGACCGGCGCGACGGTGAACGACCCGCGGCGCGCGCCCGCCGAGAAGCGCACGCGCACGCACTCGAGCCGCACTTCGCCCGCGCCTTCGGCCGCGCGCACCAGCATCGCGCCGTCGACGAGCGCGATGCGTTCCTCGAGCGCCTCCTCGACCTCCTCTCGCTGCGCCGGCATCGCCGAGCGGCTCTCCAGCGCGAGGATCGTCACATCGTGGCCCGCGCGGCGCGCGCTGCGCGCCACGTCGAGCGCCGCGCTGCCGCCGCCGACGACCACCAGCCGGCGGCCCAGGGCCGGGGCCGCGCCGGCGTTCGCCGCTTCGAGCCAGGCGGCGCCGTCGGCCACCCAAGCCTTGCCGTAGTCGAGCGAGGCGAGGCGCCTGGGCTTCTGCGCGCCGGCCGCGACGACCACCGCGTCGTGGCTCGCGCGAAGCTTCGCCCAGCCGGCCTCGTCCTGCGGGCTCTCGTTCAAGCGCACGTCGACGCCCATCGCAACGATGCGCGCGATCTCGGCGTCGAGCACGTCGCGCGCGAGCCGGTAGGGAGGAATGCCGTGTCGCATGAGCCCGCCCAGCGCGCCGCGCGCCTCGACGAGCGTGACGCGGTAGCCCAGCCGGCGCAACTGGAACGCCGCCGAGAGTCCCGCCGGACCGCCGCCGACGACCGCGACCCGCTCGTCGCGCTCGTTGGCGGGCGCTTCGAACGACCAGCCGCGCTCGATCGCGTGGTCGCCGACGAAGCGCTCGAGCCTGCAGATCGACAGCGACTCGTCGTGGCCGGCGCGGTTGCACGCGGTCTCGCAGGGGTGGTGGCAGATGCGCCCGGCGATCGCCGGAAACGGGTTGTGGCGCGTGAGCACCTCCCACGCGCCGCGGAAGTCGCGATCGCGCGCGAGCCCGATCCACTCGGCGATGTCGCCGTTCACCGGGCAGGCCTCGCGGCAGGGCGACGGCGCCTGGACGTGGCGCGGCAGCGCCGCGCGCCAGGTGCCGGTGCGGATCGACTCGGTCGTCGTGGTGGTCCAGGTCGGGGGAACCGGGGCGGGCGAGGCGTTCATGCGGCGGCTCCGGCAAGGAGCGTGTCGACGGTGCGGTAGCCGTCGCGGCACGCAGCGAGGTTCTCTTCGGTGAGCCGCGGCGAGCGTTCGGCGATTACGCGCTCGAGCGCGGCGAGCGGCGGCGCGGCGAGCACGCGCGCGAACGCGCCCAGCAGCGCCGAGTTCACGATGCGGCCCAGGCCCGCACGGCGCGAGATCGCGAGCGCGTCGACCGGGAACACGCGGTAACCGGGGTGGGAGCGCGCGAAGTCGCCGACCGCGCGTCCCGAGTTCACGACGATCAGCGTGCGCTCGTGCGCGGTCGCGAGGAGGCGGCCTTCGAGGAGCGTCGAGTCGAAGCACAGGATCGCGTCGGCGCGCTCGATGTCGCAGCGCACGCGCACCGGCTTGTCGTCGACGCGGATGAACGAGGACACCGGCGTGCCGCGCCGGGCGCCGCCGTAGCTCGCGAAGCTCTGGACCTGCCGCCCTTCGGCGAAGAACGTGGCGGCGAGCAGCGTGCCGGCCGTCTGCGCGCCCTGGCCGCCGCGGCCCTGGATCACGATCTCGAGCACGGAACCCTCCTTGCGCCGGTCGCGCCAGCCGGCCGCGGGGAACCGGAAGCCGGGAGAGCCGGTCCGGGCGGCGGGTCGGGCGCTGCGGGGCACTCTAGGACGGTCCTTGCCATTCGTCCAATCGATTGACAGAATGTCGACCATTCATCAGACGAATGACGATGAACTTCCGCCAGCTCGACCTCAACCTGCTGCGCGTGCTCACGGCGATCCACCGCACCGGATCGGTGACCGAAGCCGGCCGCCAGCTCGCCCTGTCGCAGCCCGCGGTGAGCCACGGCCTCGCCCGCCTGCGCGAGGCGTTCGACGACGCGCTGTTCGTGCGCTCGCCCACCGGTCTCCATCCGACGCGGCGCGCGCAGCGGATCGCGCCGGCGGTCGCCGCCCACCTGCGCTCTCTCGAAGCCGCCCTCACCCCCGGCGAGGCGTTCGACCCGACGACCGACCGGATCCGCTGGCAGGTTTCGATGTCGGACTTAGGCGAGATCCTGTTCCTGCAGCCGCTCGCCGCGGCATTGCGGCGTGAGGCGCCCCTGACGCACGTCGTCAACGCGGGCGTCCCGGCGCCGAGGGTGAGCGCCGCGCTCGAGTCGCGCGAGATCGACCTCGCCATCGGCATCCTCGAGGCGACGCACCGCGGCATCGCGCGCGAGCGCCTGTTCCACGAGCGCTTCGTCGCCATCACCGCGCCTGGATGGCGCCCCCCGGCGGGACGGGTCGGACGCACGCTGACCTCGCGCCAGCTACTGGCGTCGACGCTGGCGGTGGCCTCTCCAACCGCGACCTGGCACGAGAGCGTGCAGCGGATGCTCGATCGCTACGGGTTGGGCGCGCGCGTCGTGGTCCGCACCCGCCACTACGCGTCGCTCCCCGAACTCGTCAGGGCGACCGATCTCCTCGCGATCGTCCCGCGGATGTACGCGGCGAAAGTCTCCGCGCACGGCGAGCTGCGCGTGTGGGGACTCCCCGATCCGCGACTCGACTACGACGTGAGCCTCTTGTGGCACGAGTCGGCGACCGGCGACCCGGCGCACGCGTGGCTGCGCGCGCTGGTGCGGCGGCTGTTCGGCCGGAGCGGGTGAATCGCGTTCCGCGAAGCCGCGTCCCCCGCATTGCCTCCGGTTTTCTGGCAGGATGCCGCTGCGGGTGTGCGTCGCCGTCCGGTGGCGCGCCCGTGCCGTCCACCCTCGAGGGTCTCCATGGGCAACCGCGACAAGCCGCGCAAGGAACCGAAGAAACCGAAGCAGCCGAAGAAGCCGTAGACCGGAAGCACTCCGGCCTGCACGCGGAGGGCGTACCGCCCCGCGCCCGCGCGCGACGCGGGGGCGGCCCGGCGCTCTCCTGCCGGCCCGTACCGCGTGCAGGCTGTCCGGATCCTCCGGCCGGCCGAAGCAAGGCGCCCACCCCGCCGCCTACCCCGGCGGGAAACGGCAGGGCAGCGCCCGCGGTGAACCTCAGCGGCCCGCGCGCGCCTCCGCGAGGGACGCGGCGAGGAGCTTCACCAGCGCGTAGACGCTGTCGATCGCCGGCGTCGGCGTCCCTGTCAGGCGGCCGAGTTCGACGACCGAGCCCACCAGCGCCTCGATCTCGGGTTCGCGCCCGGCCTCGATGTCCTGCAGCATCGAGGTCTTGTGCTTCCCGACGCGTTCCGCGCCGGCGATGCGCTTGTCGATCGAAACCCGGAACGTGACGCCGAGCTTCGCGGCGACGGCTTGCGCCTCGGTCATCATCGCGGCGGCGAGCGCGCGGGTGGGCGGATACCGGCAGATGTCGACGAGCGTCGCGCGGGAGAGCGCGCTGATCGGGTTGAACGTCAGGTTGCCCCACAGCTTCAGCCAGATCTCCGAGCGGATGTCGTCGAGCACCGGCGCCTTGAGACCCGCCCGCGTGAACGCGCCGCACACGCGCTCCACGCGCGGCGTGGTCGTCCCGTCGAGTTCGCCCATCGGGAAGCGGTCGCCCTCGATGTGCCTCACCACACCCGGCGCCACGAGTTCGGCGGCCGGATAGACGACGCAGCCGATCACGCGCCCGGCGGGTATGGCCTCGCCGATCGCTCCCGTCGGGTCGACGCTCGCCACGCGCGACCCGGCGAGCGATCCGCCGTGGCGATGGAAGTACCAGTACGGAATGCCGTTCTGCATCGTGACCACCGCGGTGTCCGGGCCGAAGAGGCGCGGCGCGCTCGCGGCGACCGCCTCGAGCTGGTGCGCTTTCGTCGCGAGGATCACCAGATCCTGCGGACCGGTCGCGGCGTAGTCGTTCGAGGCGGCGACGTTGCGCGCCGTGGCTTCGGCGCCGTCGTGCGCGACGAGCCGGATGCCGTTGGCGCGGATCGCCTCGAGGTTCGCGCCGCGCACCATGAACGTCACGTCCTCGCCCGCGAGGGCGAGCTTCGCGCCGACGAAGCCTCCGATGGCGCCGGCGCCGACAATGGCAATCTTCATCAGGAACTGCTCCTGGTGGTGAAAGAAAAACGGTGCGGCGGGGGGGCGGACGCCGCGCCGCCGCAGCGGTGCGTGCCGGTCCCGGCCTGCGGTCGTCCGCGCCGGATCGGGAGCCACGCCGACGGCGTGGCGATAGAATCGTCCCCGGGGACTCCGCCCAATGCCCGATTATCTCGCAATCAAGCACCTCCACGTTGGCGCCGCCGGTGTGTCGCTCGCGCTCTTCGTGCTGCGCGGCGCGTGGCGATGGCGCTCGCCGGAGCGCCTCGCCGCGCGCTGGGTACGCGTGGTGCCGCACGTCGTCGACACGGTGCTGCTCGCCTCCGCGCTGTGGCTCGCCTGGCAGATCGGCCGCGGGGCGGCGCCCTGGATCGCCGCGAAGGTCGTCGCGCTCCTCGTCTACATCGTGGTGGGCTCGATCGCGTTGAAGCGCGGACGCACGCCCGGCATCCGCGCGGCGGCCTTCTTCGGCGCGCTCGCGACGTTCGGCTACATCGTCTCGGTGGCGATGACCAAGTCCCCCTGGGGCGCGCTCGCGTCCCTGTGACTGCGGAGGGTACCGACATGGGAGTCTCGATCCTGCCCGGCGGCGACGGCGCGACCTTCGACGAGCCGCTCGAGATGCTGGCCGCGTGCCACGGCCGCATCCGCAAGCAGCTCGCCACGCTCGCGCGCCTCGGGCGACACCTGCCTGAGCACGGGCACGACGCGGACGCCCGCGCCGCCGCACGCGCGATCCTGCGCTATTTCGACTCGGCGGCGCTCAAGCACCACGAGGACGAGGAGCGAAGCGTCCTGCCTCGCCTCGCGCAGCGCGACCTGGAGGCGCGCGCGCTGGCGGCGCGCATCGCAGGCGAGCACGCCGAGCTCGCCGCGCGCTGGCGGCGCCTGCGCCCGCTGCTCTGCGGCATCGCGGCCGGGCAGCGCGCGGTGATGCCGCCGCGCCTGGTGGCCGAGGTCGCGGCCCATTACGACCGCCACATGGAACTCGAGGAGTCGGTGCTGATCCCGCTCGCGCGCGAGCGCCTCACCGTCGAGGAACTACGCACGATCGGCGAGGAGATGGCGGAGCGCCGCGGCGTCACCGTCGAGGGCGCGCGGCTGGCGCCCGCCTGACGCGCGATCCGGAGAAGCCCGCGCAGCGCCGGCCGCGGGTCTTCGGAATGGCCGGATCCGGCCGTGCTACGCGACCAGGTCGCGCGACATGGCGGCGCGCAGGTCGTCGGGGATGCGCACGGCGCGCCGGGTCTCGAGCGACGCGAACACCAGCGTGAGGCGCGCCTTCAGCCGCACCTCGTCGCCCGCGCGCCCGGTCACGACCACGAGGATCGACGCGTTGCCGAGCCGCTCGACCCCGAGTTCGAACGCCACGACGTCGCCGATCTTCGACGGCTCGAGGAAGTCGCACTCGACGCGCCCCATCGGCACGCCCAGCCGGTCGCGCTGGTGAAGCTCGGCGAACGGGACGCACAGCCTGCGGTCGAACCAGTCCTCGACCAGCTCGTTCATCAGCACGAAGTACTGCGGGTAGAACACGATCCCCGCCGGATCGCAGTGGTGGAAGCGGATCAGTTTCTCGCTGACGAAGGGCATGGCAGGTCCGTTCAGGGCAGCCGGTCGCAGAAACGCACGAGCGCTTCGAGCACCGCTTCCGGCTGATCGCGGTGCGGAGAGTGGCGGCAGTCGGCGAGCCGCACCAGCTCGACGTCCGGTGCGAGCCTCGCGATGCGCTCGACCTGGTCCATCGTACCGTACTCGTCGTCCTCGCCCTGGATCGCGAGCACCGGGCAGCCGAGGCCACGCACCTCGGCCTCGATGTTCCACGCGCGGAAATCCGGGTGGAGCCAGATGTCGTTCCAGCCGGTGAACGCGGCGTCGACGTCGTCGTGGTGGCGCGCGAGCCTTGCGCGCAGGTCGGTGGTGCGCCACGCGACCTTCGCGGCCTCGATGCTCGCGACCGACAGGTCCTCGACCAGGACGTGCGGGGCCATCAGTGCGAGGCCTGCGACCGGCCGTCCCGACCGCCCGGCGTGGATCAGCGCGATCGACGCGCCATCGCTGTGACCGAGCAGGATCGGCCGGACGATGCCGAGTGCGTCGAGGAGTTGCGGCAGAGCGACGAGCGCCTCGTCGTGCATGTAGCGCACGCCGCGCGGCAGCGTCGCCGGCGAAGACCGCCCGTAGCCCGCGCGCGAGTAGACGACGACGTCGCGGCCGGTCGCGTGCGCGACGCGGTGCGGGAAGTCGCGCCACATCGACACCGAGCCCAGGCCCTCGTGCAGCAGCACGAGCAGCGGCGCGGCGGCATCGGCCACGCCCACCCAGGCGTGTTCGATGCGCA
>JADLBN010000066.1 GCA_020847675.1 Burkholderiales bacterium
GACAGGCTGCGGGACAAGCCGCAGGGCAGGCCGCGGGTCAAGCAGCCGGGCAGGCGGCGGGACAAGCCGCAGGGCAGGCGGCGGGACAAGCCGCAGGGCAGGCGGCGGGACAGGCTGCCGGGCAGGCTGCCGGGCAGGCGCAAGGTCAAGCCGCTGCCAAGGCTGCGGGGCAGGCGGCCGGACACGCTGCGGGTCAAGCGCAAGGACAAGCCGCTGCCAAGGCTGCGGGTCAGGCCGCCGGGCAGGCTGCGGGTCAGGCCGCGGGGCAAGCGCAAGGGCAAGCCGCTGCGAAGGCTGCGGGACAGGCGGCGGGTCAGGCCGCTGGGCAAGCCGCCGGCCAAGCCGCTGGCCAAGCCGCTGGCCAGGCCGCAGGTCAGGCGGCAGCCCAGGCCGCCGGACAGGCGCAGGGCAAGGCGCAGAGCATGGCCCGCTGAACTTCTTCCAACCAGCATCCCGAGCTGCCGCCGGCTTCGCGCCGGCGGTTTGCTTTCCAGCGCCCGCGCCGCCTATGCTTCGGCGCATCCCGAGTGTCCTGGGGTCGACGATGCGTCGCCTGCTGGTGTGCCTGTGCCTCGCTGTTGCAGGACTGCCGGCACCCGCACGGGCGCAGGGGCAGAACGACAACCCCCTCGGGATGTCGTATCTCGAGACCCCCGACCTTCGCCTCGTCTGGTTCGACGGACTCGACTATCTCGCGCCGCACGCGGTCCGGACGTTTTCCCAGTCGCTCGCCTGGCAGAAGCAGCACTTCGGCTGGCAGCCGTCGGAGAAGGTGACGGTCCTGCTCAAGGATTTCTCGGACTACGGCAACGCTTCGGCGGGCGTCGCCCCGCACAGCCGGCTCGCTTTCGACGTCGCGCCGCTCTCGCTCGCGTTCGAGACCTTCCAGGCGACCGAGCGGCTCTACGCGCTGATGAACCACGAACTCGTGCACATCGCGCAGGGCGACCTCGCGAACGCCGACGACGCCCGCTGGCGGAAGTTCTTCGGCGGCAAGGTCCTGCCGACGCCCGACCACCCCGAGACCCTCGTCTACAGCTACCTGACGGTGCCCGGGTTCACCGCGCCGCGCTGGTACATCGAGGGCGGCGCCGTGTTCATGGAGACCTGGATGGGAGGCGGTCTCGGCCGCGCGCAGGGCGGCTACGACGAGATGGTGTTCCGCGCGATGGTGCGCGACGGCGCGCGTTTCCACGATCCGCTCGGCCTCGAGTCGCGCGGCATGCGCTCCGACTTCCAGATCTCGGCCAACGCCTATCTCTACGGCACCCGGTTCATGACCTGGCTCGCGCTCCGCTATTCGCCGGAGAAGGTCGTCGAGTGGATCCGCCGCGACCCCGGCAGCGAACGCTACTACGCCGATCGCTTCCGCCAGGTGTTCGGGCGCCCGCTCGAAGAGGCGTGGACCGAATGGGTCGCGTTCGAGCACGACTTCCAGGCGCGCAATCTCGCGGAAGTCCGCAAGCATCCGATCACACCCGCGCGCAAGCTCGCCGCCGGGGCGGTCGGCTCGATCTCGCGCCTCTACTACGACGAGGCCACGCAGACGATCTACGGCGCTTTCCGCTATCCGGGTTCGGTCGAGCACGTCGGCGCCATCGACACCCGCGACGGCAGCGTGCGGCGGCTGGCCGACATCAAGAAGGCGATGCTCTACAAGGTCGCGTCGGTCGCCTTCGATCCGTCGACGGGCACGCTCTTCTACACCAGCGACAACCTCGGCTGGCGCGACCTGATGGCGGTCGACGTGAAGACCGGCGCCTCGCGCATGCTGTTCGAGAACGCGCGCGTGGGCGAAATGGTCGTCCATCCCGGCGACCGCGCGATCTGGGCGGTGCGCCACGAGAACGGGCTGGCCGCCCTCGTTCGCCTGAAGCCCCCCTACGACGAGTGGGTGCGCGTGGCGGCGTTCCCCTACGGCGTTGTGCCCTACGACCTCGACATCTCGCCCGACGGCGCGCGCCTGTCCGCGTCGGTGACCGAATCCTCGGGCGAACAGTTCGTGCGCGTCTGGGACATCGATTCGCTGCTTGCGGGCAGCCTCGCGCCGGTCTCCGAGTTCAGGTTCGGCCAGTCGGTGCCCGAGAGCTTCGTGTTCTCGAAGGACGGGCGCTACCTGTACGGCAGCAGCTACTACACCGGCGTGTCGAACATCTTCCGCTACGAGGTCGCGACCGGGAAGATCGACGCCGTGTCGAACGCGGAGACCGGCTACTTCCGTCCGCTGCCGCTCGCGGACGGCCGGCTGGTCGTGCTCTCCTACACGGCCGAGGGGTTCGTGCCTGCAATGATCGATCCGAAGCCGATCGAGGACGTGAGCGCGATCACCTTCCTCGGAACGCGCGTCGCCTCCGAGCATCCGGTGGTCAGGACCTGGCAGGTCGAACCGGCCGGCGCGCGCGACATCTCCGCGGAAGTCGAGCGGCAGGGACCGTACCGGCCGTTCCAGCACCTGTCGTTCGAGAACGCATTCCCGGTGCTGCAGGGCTACAAGGACGAGATCGGCGGTGGCGTGCGCATCAACTTCTCCGATCCGATCAGCTTCGCGCGCGCGGGGATCACGCTGGCGGCCACGCCGCGCGGCGACTACACGAAGGACGAGCAGACGCACGTCGAGGTGAATGGCAGCTACCTCGGCTGGCACGGTTCCGCGTCGTGGAACCGGTCGGACTTCTACGACATCTTCGGTCCGACCAAGCGCAGCCGGAAGGGTCTCGCGATCAAGGCCGGCTACGAGCACCTGATCCTGTGGGACGACCCGCGGCGCTTCACGGCGAGGATCGACGTCGGCTACTACGACAAGATCGACACGCTGCCCGGCGCGCAGAACGTCGCGACCACCTCCGACCAGCTCACGACCGTCGAAGGGGGGCTCTTCTACAGCGACGTGCGCCGCTCGATCGGCGCGGTCGACGACGAGCAGGGCTACGCGTGGTCGGCAGTCGCCATCGTCAACCGGACCGGCGGCGAGACGCTCTGGCAGCTGCGCGGCAACTTCGACTACGGATGGGCGCTGCCGCTGCCCAATTCGTCGATCTGGCTGCGCACCGCGGGCGGGATCGCGACCGACAATCGCGACAATCCGGTCGCGCCGTTCTACTTCGGCGGCTTCGGCAACAACTACGTCGACAACGGCGCGGTCAAGCGCTACCGCCAGTTCGACTCCTACCCCGGCTTCGAGATCAACGAGCTGTCCGGCCTGACCTTCGTGCGACCGCTCCTCGAGTGGAACCTGCCGCCGGTGGCATTCGAGTCGCTCGGCGGGCCGGCGTTCCACCTGCAGTGGATGCGCCCTGCGGTCTTCGTCTCCGGGCTGTGGACCGACCCCGACCGGCCGTCGTTCCGGCAGGACTACCAGAACGCCGGCGCGCAGGTCGACTTCCACTTCTCGGTGCTGCACTGGTACGACATGACGTTCTCGGTCGGCTATGCCGCCGGCTACAGGGGAGGCAGGTACTCGGGCGACGAGTGGATGGTCTCGCTCAAGATCCTGTGATGTCGCTCGACGTCGTTTCGGACGCGCTGGTCGGCCTCCTGCCGGTCGTCCTCTTTCTGCTCCTGCTGCTGTGGCTCGACAGCTACAAGCTCGTGTCGATGCGCCTCGTGCTCGCGGTGATGGCGGGGGGCGTGGCTGCCGCCGTCGCGTGCTATCACGCGAACGGCTGGCTGGTCGGAAGGCTGGGCCTCGACGTGGCGACCTACTCGCGCTACCTCGGGCCGCTGGTGGAGGAGGCGGCGAAGGGGCTCATCGTGGTCGCGCTGATACGCGCGCACCGCGTGGGATTCCTGGTCGACGCGGCGATCGCGGGATTCTCGGTCGGCGCGGGCTTCGCGATCGTCGAGAACCTGCAGTACCAGCGGCTGCTTCCCGACGCCGGGCTTGCGACCTGGATCGTGCGCGGCTTCGGCACCGCCATCATGCATGGAGGCGCCACCGCGATCTTCGCGATGATGGGCCTCACGCTGCAGGAGAAGGCCGAGCGGGCCGGGTTCGCCGCGTTCGCGCCCGGCTATGCCTTCGCGGTCGTGCTGCATTCCGCGTTCAATCACCTCGGCGCGTCGCCGCGCGCCGCGACGCTCGCGGTGCTGCTGGTGCTGCCGCCGCTGATGATCCTCGTCTTCCAGCGCAGCGAGCGCGCGGTCGGAAACTGGCTCGGCCGCGGGTTCGACGCCGACACCGCAATGCTCGAATCGATCAACTCGGGGCGCTTCGCCGACTCGCCGACCGGACGCTACCTCGAAACGCTGCGCCGTCGCTTCCGCGGTCCGGTGGTCGCCGATCTTCTGTGCTACCTGAGGCTGCACACCGAACTCGCGCTCCGCGCGAAGGGCGTGCTGATGATGCGCGAAAACGGCTTCGAGGTGCCCATCGACGACGCGACGCGCGACAAGTTTGCCGAAATGGACTATCTCGAAGGCAGCATCGGCAAGACCGGCCTTCTGGCGCTGAAGCCGATGCTGCACATGAGCCACCGCGACCTCTGGCAGCTCCACATGCTGGGCAAGTAGCGGGGTCGGGTGCGCGGCGGGTCTCGCTTCCCGGCGCCGCGCCGATGGCCGAGGCGGACCGAGGCGGCCGAGTTCCTTTCCGGCGTGCTAGAATACGTACTGCGGCTTTCGTTCCAGTCCTCCTGCCGCAGTCGCTTCCGACCTTCGCAGCAAACCCCGCCTGGTCATGACTGGCCGCTCCTCCGGGAGCGACTGGCCACGCATTTTCGAAAGATTCGTCATGTCGTTCCAGACGCTCGGCCTGTCCGACGCGCTCGTCCGCGCGGTCGCCGAACAGGGCTACACGAAGCCCACCCCGATCCAGCAGCAGGCCATTCCCGCCGTGCTCACCGGCGGCGATCTCCTCGCCGGCGCGCAGACCGGCACCGGCAAGACCGCCGGATTCGTGTTGCCGATGCTCGAGCGGCTGTCCGCCGCGCCCGCGGCCAAGACCGCGCGCGGCGGCCGCGCACCGGTGCGCGCGCTGATCGTCGCACCGACGCGCGAACTCGCCGCGCAGGTCGAGGCGTCGATCCGCGCCTACGGCAGGCACTTGCGCTTTCGCTCGATGACGCTGTTCGGCGGCGTGGGCTTCGGCCCGCAGGCCGCGCAGCTTAAGCGCGGCGTCGACATCGTCGTCGCGACGCCCGGCCGGCTGCTCGACCACGCCGGCGAGCGCAACCTCGACCTTTCGGCAGTCGAGATCCTCGTGCTCGACGAGGCCGACCGGATGCTCGACATGGGTTTCCTCCCGGACATCCGCCGCATCCTCGCGCTGCTTCCCGCGAAGCGGCAGAACCTCCTGTTCTCGGCGACCTTTCCCGACGAGATCCGCGCGCTCGCCGGGCGCCTGCTCGACCGGCCGCGCACCATCGAGGTGACGCCGCCCAATTCGACCGTCGACGTGATCCGGCAGCGGGTGCTCGACGTCGGGCGCGACCGCAAGCGCGAACTCCTGTCGTGGATGATCGGCCGCCATCGCTGGGAGCAGGTGCTCGTGTTCACGCGCACCAAGCACGGGGCCGACAAGCTCGCGCAGGCGCTTTCGCGCGACGGCATCCGCGCGCACGCGATCCACGGCAACAAGAGCCAGGGCGCGCGCACGCGCGCGCTCGCCGAGTTCAAGGACGGCGGCGTGACCGTGCTGGTCGCGACCGACATCGCCGCGCGCGGCATCGACATCGCCGAGCTGCCGCGCGTGGTCAACTACGACCTCCCGAACGTGCCCGAGGACTACGTGCACCGGATCGGGCGCACCGGCCGCGCCGGCGCCGACGGCGAGGCGATCTCGCTCGTGTGCGTCGACGAACACGGCTTCCTGCGCGACATCGAGCGCCTGATCCGGCGCACGATTCCGCGCGAGACCGTCGCGGGCTTCGAGCCGGATCCCGGCGAGCGCGCGCAGCCGGTGTTCAAGCAACCGCGCGGCCGCGGCCATGGCGGACACGCAGCGCACGCGCACGCCCGCGGGAAGACGTCCCCGCGCGGCAACGGCCGTCCGGTCGCGCACGCGCGCACGCCCGGCCAGCGCGAGGAGAGGTCGGGCTCCCACGCGCGCGTGCAGCACTCCGGTCGCGGCGCTTCGGGAGGGCAGGGCCGCGCGGCTCCGCGCGGGGGGAACCCGGCGCGCAGACCTCGCTCGCCGCGCTGAGCGCGCACGGGCGACCCGCGACGGCCGTGCACTCCCGCGCCGACGGGCGGGCGCGCGTCGATTTGCACCGGATGGGACCGCGCCGCCGCTAGGCGGCCCGGCCGTCCCAGGCGAGGGCGTCCTCGAGACGGTCGTTGCCCCAGAACATCTCGCCGTCGACCAGGAAGGTGGGCGCGCCGAAGATGCCCAGGCGGCACGCTTCGTCGGTCTGCGCCCGCAGCGCCGCCCGGGTGCCGTCCGATTGTGCTTGTGCGATGATCGATTCGGCGTCGAGTCCGAGTTCGCTCAGCGCGGCGCCGACGGCCTGCGGCGTGTCGATCTCGCGATCCCGGGCGAAGTTCTGGAGCATCATGCGCTGGCAGAAGCCGGCGATCCATGGCGCGTCGGCGCAAAGCAGCGCCACGCGCATCGGCAGGATCGCGCGGCGCGGGAACGCGGTCGGCCGGGTCCACGGAATGCCGTACCTGGCGCAGAGACGCTGCATATCGCGCCACACGTAGGCTCCCTTCTCCTTCTGCGTCACGAACGGCGAGGTGGTCCAGCCGAACGACCGGAAGATCGGACCGAGGAGGAACGGCTTCCAGCGGATGCACACGGCGGCCTTCTGCGCCGCCGCCGGCAGTCGCATGACGGCAGGGTAGCTGTAGTTGCTTCCGAACTCGAACCACACCTCGATGCTCTTCATGGTGCCCGAGCCTCAATCGAACGTGACGAGGCAGCGAGCCTCGATGCTCTGCCGCAGCGGAGCGTCGTCGTCGCGAAGGGGAAGGTCGAAGGCCGCGTGCGGCACGAACCGGGGCACGCCGTTGACGCGGGAGTCGTACTGCTTGAACACCAGGGCCTCGGTCGCGCGCATCTCGCTCGCATAGCTCCAGCGGTGGCGCGGCGAGTCGGTGAAGACGGCGATCTCGCCATTGCGTTCCGGGTAGCGGATCTCGCAGGCGTGCATGTCGCGGGCGTGGACGGTCGCCGCGTCGCACAGGGCGAGCGGAGTGTCGACGATCGGACCGACGATGGGTCGCCAGACGTTGACGATGCAGTACGCGTCGGAAGATCGGCGTTCGTGCTCACCGCAGATCACCTTGCCGAGGCGCGAGGCGCCCGAGCGCTCGCTGTAGTCGTTGTGCACGCGGCCCACCGCGGCGGGGTGCGATCCGTCGCCGGCGCGCCCGAAGGTGAGCGGAGGCCGTCCGGCCTCCCGGCGCCGGCACAGATGGTCGAACACGTACGCGCGCCGGCCTCCGGTGAGTTCGAGCGCCAGTTCCTGCAATTCCGGATAGTAGGTGCCGCGCACTTCCTCTTCGCACCAGAAGTCGCCCACCGCGCTGGGCGCATCGACGAGTTCGAATCCGTGGACGTCGATCCGCGGCCGTCCGGCTCCGACGCGTGCGCGCAGATCCTCGACGAACTTCGCGACCCTCGTGAACCGCGCCTGCGCCTCGGATCCCGCTCCGTCTTCGTAGAGGTAGACGAGGCTCGGACCCGAGGGATCCTCCAGGTAGCCGAACTCGCCCCACACGCCCCGTGGAGCGCGCAGCCGGTCCGGTGCCGCCCCGGTCTCGTTTCCTCGCATCGCGCCTGTTCCGTGGAATGCCGGTGAGAGCGGATTGGGCCAGCGGGCGCGCGATGCGACAAGTGAATTTCCGGCGCGCCGTCGCGGCCCGCATTCATGTCTGCAGGCGAGACGAAGCCTTCCCGTCGCCGTGGCGGGCCTCGGCCCGACGCTCAGGCGGCGGGGAGCCGCGCCGCAGCGATGCCCGCGAGCCAGGAGACGAGCGCACGCGCGCGGGGTTTGAGCCTTCCGCTCTCGGAGAGTCCGGCGCAGTAGTCGCGGTCGGGAAGGCGATACGGATGCGCGGCTACCAGCGATCCGTCGGCAAGGTAAGGCATCGACGCGATGCCGGTGCCGAGCGCAATCCCGGCGCCGGACGCCGCCGCTTCGAGCATCGTCGTGGCGTCGTCGAAGTACGCGTGCGCCTCCACCTCCGCATGCTCCCCGAATGCGCCTTCGATCCAGCGCGACCAGGAAAGCGTGTGGCGCAGGAGCGGCAGACGGGCGAACGCCTCGCGGTCGAGGCTCGTGGAGTTGGCGGGCATGAGCGACGGCGCGCACAGCGGCAGCACGCTGTCCGCGAACAGCACGGTGCGCTCGGTGCCCTCGATTTCGCCGGCGCCGTAGTGCACGAGCAGGTCGAAGTCCAGTCCGGTGGCGTCGTCGGGAAGCGCCGCGGTGGTGACGTCGAGGCGCAGCCCCGGGTCCGACGCCAGGAGCCCTGCAAGGTGCGGAAGCAGCCAGGCGGTGGCGATCGCGGGCGCGACGACGAGCCGCACCACCTCGTGCTCGCGCTCGCGCAACGCGTCGCCCTGCGAGCGCAGCGAGTGGAGAACGCCGCGCAGGCTTCCGAGATAGCGGGTGCCGTCGGGCGTGATCACGATGCCCTTGCCCTTGCGCTCGAACAGCACGACGCCCAGCCGGGCCTGTAGACTCGACAGCCGGTGGCTGAGCGCGGACCCCGTGACGTTCAACTCCTCGGCGGCACGCGCGAGCGAGCCCAGCCGGGCCGCAGCCTCGAACGCCGCGAGTTCGTGCAGCGGCAGCAGGTCGAGGGAGGTCGGGGCGGGAGCGATCACGGGGGGGCGCCGTCGTGCAACAGGCGGTCGGGAATCTTGCCATGACCGGTCCGAAAGGCGACAAACCCCAGGGGCCCCTGCCTCCGATGCACTGCCTGCTCGCGTTCGAGGCGGTGGCGCGCAACCGCCAGATCGCGCGCGCGGCGCACGAACTCGGCGTGACCCGGTCGGCGCTGGGCAACGCGATCGGCATGCTCGAGCACCGGCTGCGGCTGCGCCTGGTGAGGCGCTATTCGCCGACCGTCGAACTGACCGACGCCGGCCACCGCTACCTCGCCGCCACGCAGGCGTTCGCGCGTGGCATCCGCGACGCGTTGTACGCGCAGTCCCCGGTCGCGCGCACGCAACTGCGGATCTCGGCGTCGCGCGCGATGGGCCGCCTCTGGCTCGGTCCACGGCTCGCCGACTTCGCGCAGCGCCACCCGCGGGTCGAACTGCTGCTGACCACGACCGACCGGATGGATTCGGTCCTCGGCGATGGCGTCGACGTCGCGCTGCGCTACGGCGGCGAGACGCCGCAAGGCGCCGTGTCGGTGCCGCTCCTGGCCGATCGGCTGATCGCGGTGGCCGGCACGGGACTGCTCGAATCCCGGACTCCGCCACCCGGTGGCGACCCGCTGCAAGGCCTGCCCCTCATCGAACACCCGTCGATGCGGTGGAGCGCGTGGCTCGCGTCGACGGGATCGCGCGACGTTCCGGCCGCGCCGCGCGTCCTGACGACCGACCTGCATTTCGCGCTGCACGCGGCGGTCCACGGCGTGGGCGTCGCGATCGTTCCGGGTCTGTTCGCCCGGGCGTTCATCGACGACGGTCGCCTGCGTCAGGTGGGCGGGCACTCGATGCCTTCGAAGACCTACCACGCGGTGGTCTCGGAGGTGCAGGTCGATCGGGTGCCGATGCGGGCCTTCCTCGCGTGGCTCGACCAACAGTTGTCCGACGATCGGCGCGCGCGGGGGCGGGCGGGCGAATCCGCGAGCCACTGAACGGTCGCACGGAAAATTTCGCCCGGCGACTGCGGGAACACGCACCGCACGCGGGTCCCGGCTTCGGCTCAGCCTCCGCACAGTGCGGTGACCGACACCAATGCCCACTGCATGCCGCCCGACGCGTAGTACCGCAGGACGGTGACGCCCGCGGCGGCGCAGGCGATCCAGGCGAGAGCCGCGCGAAGGCGTTGCGCGCGCGGCCGGAGCTCGCGATCGGTCCCCTCGCGCGCGTCGCGGCTCACGCGGCGGACGGCACGGCCGGGCGCATTTCCCGGATCGGGAGGTGCACGATCGCGGACAGGAGGCTCAGCCCCGCGGCAAGCCACCAGACGCCGGCGTAGCTCTGGTAGCGGTCGAACATCGCGCCCCCCAGCCACACGCCCAGGAAGCTGCCGACCTGGTGGGAGAAGAAGACGATGCCGAACAGCATGCTCAGGTGGCGCAGGCCGTAGATCTGGGTCAGCAGGCCGTTCACCAGCGGCACGGTCCCGAGCCAGAGGAACCCCATCGCCACCGCGAATGCGTACACCGACGCGGCCGACACCGGCACCGATACGAACGCAAGGATGGCCAGCGTACGTCCGAGGTAGAGCCAGAACGACAACACCTTCTTCTGCCAGCGACCGGTCCACAGGCCGAACAGGTAGGTGCCGACGATGTTCGCGAGCGCGACGAGCCCCAGCGCCGTGGTCGCGACCGACGTGGGCAGGCGCGCGTCGGCGAGGAACGCGGGCAGGTGCGTCGCGATGAAGGCGAGCTGGAAACCGCAGGAGAGGAACCCGACGGTGATCAGCCAGAAGTCCTTGTCGCCGAAGCTCGCCTTCAGCGCCGCCTGGACCGAGCGCGCTGCCGCGGCGTCGGCGCCGTCAGGCGGTCGTTTCGCCGGAAGCGCGGCGGCGAGAGGGATCACCGCGAGGAAGGCGAGTCCCATTGCCGTGGACGCCATCGGCCAGCCCCAGGCGTCGATCGCGAGCTGGTTGGCAGGCAGCATCAGGAACTGGCCGGCGCCGCCGAGCGCGCCGACCAGCGCGAGCGCCCTCGGCCGATCGCCCGGGCTCACGCCCCGGCCGACGGCGCCGTAGACGATCGCGAAGCCGGTGCCGCTCAAGCCCAGCCCGATCAGGAGCCCGGCCACGAGCGCGAACGCGAGACCCGAGCCCGCGTAATGCATCGCGGCGAGCCCGAGCGCGTAGAACAGCCCTCCGGCGAACATCACCGGTTTCGGGCCGAAGCGGTCGGCGATGGCGCCGCTGAACGGCTGTGCCGCGCCCCAGATCAGATTCTGCAGCGCGATCGCGAGACTGAAGGTTTCGCGCGGCCAGTTCCAGTCGGTCGTGACCGGAACGAGGTACAGGCCGAACGAGTGGCGCTGCCCGAGGGCGAGGAACAGCACCATGCCGGCCAGAACGGTCAGCACGAGATATCCCGTCGTCACGGTCTTGCGAGGGTTCGTTGCTGCGTTCATCGTTCGTTTCCTCGGGTGGCGGCCTGCGCCGGGGGCTGCACTCGGGCGCGATGGCGCGGATCGGGAACGTCGCCGCCTCTTTCGCCCTCCCGCGCGGCGCCATCCCCCGGGGCAGGCGGGCAAGGTCCGAAGTTGATGCGATCGGCAACCCCCGCACAAGCGAAAGCTGCTCTGCGCCTCGCCGCGAAATTTCATCGATGGGGCGTGCCGCCGACGCAGGCCTTCGCGCGGCGGACGTGAGGCCGGCCCGCGGTCGAAGCGGCGAGAGGTGCCGCATTCGGGGCCCCGCGCGTTGCAGGCGCGGCAGCGGCGTCGGTTGCCGCGGGTGCGGGGGTGGCTCGGGCGGCGACGCAGGGTCCGATCCGCGCGCTCGGGACCCGGTTCCGCGGAGGCACCGGCACGCTATAGTCGAGTTTCGTCGTTGCCGCCCGCTCGTGATGCGCCGTCATTGCCTCAATAGCCCGAACCCCGACTCGACATCTTTCGCTGCCAGGCCGACGCGGCCTGCGCGCGGCGTCGTCGATGGGCGCCCGGGGGCCGGCGCCTTCGCAAGCGTCCGGCGATGAGTGAGCCACTCTCCCCCAGGGAGCGGGCGTTCGCGGCCTGGAACGAAGGGCGTTACCCCGATGTCGTTGCAGCGGCGAGCGCGTGGCTCGGACGACAACCCGGCTCCGGAGAGGCCTACCAGATCGCGGGGCAGGCGCTGGTGCGGATGGGCAACACCGTCGAGGCTGCGAAGAGCTTCGAGAACGCGGAAGCGCTCGGGGGTGGACCGGTGTGCGCGTTCAATGCGGGCAACGCGTGGCAGGCGGCCGGAGATCGCGAGATGGCGGCGAAGGCCTGGCTCCGGGCCGCCGATGGTCACGCTGTGCTGGGCCAGAGGGCGCTCTCGCTTGGCCGTTCGCTCGTCGGCGCCGGCGAGCCCCTGGCCGCCGCCCGGGTGCTTTCGTCCCTGATCCGGCGCGACCCGGAGGCGCATGGCGCGATGCAGCTCCTGGTCTCGCTCGCCGCCTCGGAGCGCGCCGCGACGAGCGCGCCGGTCCGCCTCGATGCTCCGGGAACCGGGCCGGCACCGTCGTCCTGGTCCTTCGTCGTGTGCAGCATCGACGAAGCGGGGTTCGCGGCGTTCTCCGCGATGATCGCGGCGCGTTTCGCTGGCGTCGAGCACGAGATCGTGCGCATCGCCGATGCAGCGTCGCTGTGCGAAGGCTACGAGCGGGGGCTCGCGCGCTCGAGCGGCGAGGCGGTCGTGTTCTGCCACGACGACATCGATCTGCTCGCACCGGACGCCGCCGCTCGGCTCGCGATCCACCTCACGCACTGCGACGTCGTGGGCATCGCCGGCGCGACACGCGTCACCGGCCCGGCGGTGTTCTGGGCCGGCCATCCCTGGCTCCACGGCTGGATCAGCTACCGGACGCCCGGCGACGCGGACTACGAGGTGACCGCGATGAGCATCGACGGTCCTCGGGTCGACGGCATCCAGGCGCTGGACGGCGCGTTCATCGCATGCCGGCGGGACGCGGCGGTGGCGACCGGTTTCGACGCCGCCGTGTTCGACGGCTTCCACCTCTACGACCTCGACTTCAGCTACCGGGCACATCTCGCCGGATTTCGCCTCGCCGTGGCCTGCGATCTCGGCCTCGTGCACGCATCGAAGGGCGACTTCGGGCGCGACTGGAGCCGCTACGCGGAGCGCTTCCGGGCGAAGTTCCCGTCGTTGACCGGGCCACGGGGTTCCACGCACTATTACGCCGCGCGCGTGCCTGCCGCCGGCGACGTGCTGGCGTTCCAGCGGCGGCTGGCGGAGTTCGCCGCCGTGTGAGCGGTGCCCGCAGCCGAAGAACCTTCCCCCATGGACATCGCCTTCGTCGTCGATCCGCTGCCCTCGCTCAAGGCTTACAAGGACTCGAGCGTCGCGATGATGCGCGCGCTCGCGAAGCGCGGCCATCGCATCCACGCGGTGCTGCAGCCGGACCTCTCCTGGGACCGCGGGAGGACCTTTGCGACCGGTCGCGAGCTCGAGGTGCGCAACGACGACCACGACTGGTACCGTGCGTCGGAGCCGCAGCGCCGCCCCGTCGCCGCGTTCGACGCGACGATCATGCGCAAGGATCCGCCTTTCGACCTCGAGTACGTGTACTCGACCTACCTGCTCGAGCTCGCGGAGGCCGAGGGCGCGCGCGTGTACAACCGCCCGCGCGCGATCCGCGACCACAACGAGAAGCTTGCGATCGCGAAATTCGACCGCTTCGTCGCCCCGACGATCGTGACCCGCGACGCGGCGCTGATCGACGCGTTCATCCACGAGCACCGGGACGTCATCGTGAAGCCGCTCGACGGCATGGGCGGGACGTCGATCTTCCGCGTCCGCGCCGACGACCCGAACCGCAACGTGATCGTCGAGACGGTGAGCCACCACGGGCACCGGACCGTGATGCTGCAGCGCTTCATCCCGGAGGTGGTCGAGGGCGACAAGCGCGTGATCCTGATCGCGGGCGAGCCGGCGCCTTTCTCGCTCGCGCGCATCCCGAAGCCGGGCGAGACGCGCGGCAACCTCGCGGCCGGGGGCCGAGGCGTCGCCCGGCCGCTCACCGCGCGCGACCGGGAGATCGCGCAGGCGCTCGGGCCCGCGCTGTGGGCCGAGGGCCTCCTCGTGGTCGGGCTCGACGTGATCGGCGACTGGCTGACCGAGGTCAACGTGACCAGTCCGACCTGCTTCGTCGAGATCGCCGAGCAGGCCGGCTTCGACGTCGCCGGGATGTTCGCCGACGCCCTCGAGGCCGCGGTCCGCCGGTAGGGCATCCGGGTCGTCGTCGGGATCGACAGCAGCGGGGCGATTCCCGCCGACGGTGCAGCGGCACGCGGGGCGCGTGCTACCATCGGACGACGCCGTCGCGCACGTCAGGGGTGCGCGAGGCGGCTGCATGATCGGCATCCTGATCGTCGCCCACGACACGCTCCCCGACGCGCTGGCACTCGCGGTGGCCCACGTGCTCGGCTCCCGGCCGCCGCGCTTCGAGACGCTGTCGGTCCGGGCGACCGACGATCCGCTCGACCTGCTTCCCGCCGCGCGCGCGCAGATCGCGCGGCTCGACGCGGGCGCGGGTGTTCTCGTGTTCACCGATCTCTTCGGCGCTTCGCCCGCGAATCTCGCGCGCAAGCTGGTCGTGCCCGGACGGGTCGAGGCCGTGTCCGGCGTCAACCTGCCGATGCTCGTGCGGGCCTGCACCTACCGTTCGAAGGATCTGGACACGATGGTGAAGAAGGCGGTGTCGGGAGGCTGCGAGGGCGTCGTGCACATCGAGGTCGATCAGGCCCATGCCGCAACGAGAACTTGAGATCGTCAACAAGCTCGGGCTGCACGCCCGCGCCTCGGCGAAGCTCACCCAGCTCGCGTCGCGCTTCCAGAGCGACGTGCACCTCGCGCGGAACGGCCGGCGCGTGAACGCGAAGAGCATCATGGGCGTGATGATGCTGGCGGCGGGCAAGGGCGCGAAGGTGACGCTCGAGACCTCCGGCCCCGACGAGGACGAGGCGATGAATGCGCTGTGCTCGCTGGTCGCGGACTATTTCGGCGAAGGGCAGTAGGGTTCTGCGGTCTCGGGGTTTCTCCCGCATCCGTCTGCCACGAAGTGAGTGCTGGCAACGCGACTTCCGTGCTGCGCCGCAGCGTGCGTCGTCGCGCGGCGACGCGGCGACCGGGATGGCGACGCCTGCGGAACCTTGTCGTAGAGTCGGGGATCCATACCGGAGGTCCGGCAACTTCGGCCGGGCATTCGTGCCGATCCGAACCAGGAGGTTCCTGATGCAGATTCGCGTGATCCGGTTGCG
The DNA here is from genome assembly GCA_020847675.1 of Burkholderiales bacterium. Taxonomy (GTDB): domain Bacteria; phylum Pseudomonadota; class Gammaproteobacteria; order Burkholderiales; family Casimicrobiaceae; genus VBCG01. The sequence continues at coordinate 15,056 of JADLBN010000066.1, forward strand.
CAACGTGAAGGGCCTGCACGCGCGCGTGGCGGCGCGCGTCGTCAAGGTGGCGGGCCGGTTCAAGAGCCGCGCGGTGCTGGTCGTCGGCGAACGGCGGGCGAGCGCCCGCAGCATCATGGCGGTGCTGATGCTGGCCGCGGCGATGGGCGCGACGGTGCGTCTCGAGATCGAAGGGCCGGACGAGCAGCAGGCGGTCGAGGCGATCGCGGCGGTCCTGGTCGCGCCCGGCGACCGCGCGTGACGCGCGCGCGGCCGATGCGTCCGGCGCCCGTTCACGTCGCGTTGGCGCTGCTCCCGCGGTCGCCGGCACGCCGGCGCGCCGGCGGAGTCTGATCGCGTGGTCAGCTTCGCGCTCCACGGCGTCGGCGTATCCGGCGGCATCGCGATCGGACGCGCGCAACTCGTCTCGCACGCGACGCTCGAAGTCTCGCACTACACGGTGCCCGCGTCGCGCGTCGACGAGGAGATCGCCCGACTCGGCTACGCGATCGACGAGGTCCAGAAGGAACTGACCGCGCTGCACGGAACGATGACGCGGTCCGGCGAGGTGCCCGGCGAATTCGGCGCGTTCCTCGACGTGCACTGGATGATCCTGAACGACCCGACGCTCTCCGAGGCGCCGAGGAAGATCATCGCCGAGCAGCGCTGCAACGCGGAGTGGGCGCTGACCCAGCAGATGAACGTGCTGATCGAGCAGTTCGAGCAGATCGAGGACCCCTACCTGCGCGAACGCAAGGCGGACGTCGTGCAGGTGGTCGAGCGGGTGCTGAAGCGGCTGATGGGCAAGCCCGGTTCGCTGCCGGGCGCGGTCGCCGAGGAGCGCACGATCGTCGTCGCGCACGACCTCTCGCCGGCCGACGTCATCGGGTTCAAGCAGCACCACTTCGCGGCGTTCCTCACCGACCTGGGCGGGGTGACCTCGCACACGGCGATCGTCGCGCGAAGCCTCGCCGTGCCCGCCGTGGTGGCGACCCACAACGCGCGGCAGATGATCCACGACGGCGAACTCTTGATCGTCGACGGGACCAACCACGTGGTCATCGTCAATCCCGACCGCGCGGTGCTCGCCGAGTACCGGCTGAAGCAGAGCGAGCTCGAGCTCGAGCGGCAGAAGCTCAAACGCCTGCGCGGCAAGCCGGCGCAGACGATCGACGGCCACGCGGTGGAACTCCACGCGAACATCGAACTTCCCGGCGACCTCGCGCAGGTGCAGGAGGCGGGCGCTTCGGGTGTGGGGCTGTTCCGCTCCGAGTTCCTGTATCTCAACCGGATCGGTCTGCCCGGCGAGGACGAGCAGTTCGAGGCCTACCGTGCGGTCGCCGCCGGCCTCGCGGGCAAGCCGGTCACCATCCGGACGTTCGACCTGGGAGCAGACAAGAGTCACGAGGGACTCGCGGGTCTCACCCGCGTCGCGCCGAACCCGGCGCTCGGCCTGCGCGCGGTGCGCTTCTGCCTCGCCGAGCCGAAGCTCTTCCTGACCCAGCTTCGCGCGATCCTGCGCGCGTCGCACTACGGCCGGGTGCGGATCCTGATCCCGATGCTCGCCTCGGTCGCCGAGGTCGACGCGACGCTCGCGATGATCGAACAGGCGAAGGAGAGCCTGCGCGAGCGCGGCGAACCGTTCGACGAGTCGGTCCCCGTGGGAGGGATGATCGAGATCCCCGCCGCTGCCCTCGCAATGGGCAGCTTCCTCGACCGGCTCGACTTCCTGTCGGTCGGCACCAACGACCTGATCCAGTACACGCTCGCGATCGACCGCGCCGACGAGACGGTGTCGCACCTCTACGACCCGCTCCACCCGGCGATCATCCGGCTCCTCTCGATGGCGATCGGCGATGCCGTGCGGGCGAAGGTCCCGGTCGCCGTGTGCGGCGAGATGGCCGGAGAGACGATGTTCACCCGCCTGCTGCTGGGGCTCGGCCTGCGCGATTTCTCGATGCATCCGGCGCATCTGCCCGCGGTCAAGCAGCGCGTGCTGACCTCCGACGTTTCCGCCATCAAGCCGATCGTCGACCGGATGCGCCGGACCGATTCGCCAGCGAAACTCGCGGCGCTGCTCGACAAGATCAACGCCTGACCGCGAAGAGACCTGTCCGGATCGGCGGATCCGGGTCGCCGCGGCCTGCGGCCAGTTCCGAAGGGGGGCCGGCGCCCGGGCCGCCCGCGCATGGGCGAGGCAATCGAACGATGCGCCGGTCAAGCGGGCGAACCGAACCCGGCCTTCTGCGGTGCGATGACAATGGCATAATAGCATCCGCGCCCCGCCCACTCCGGGGTGGAAGGATCCGGTGACGGCCATGATCCGAACACACCTGCGTCTTGCGTTGATGCTGGCGGCAATGGCCGCTTGCGTCGCGGTCGGACCCGTCGGTGCGGTCGCCCCCGGCGACGCCGCACCACCGCTCGCGCTGCCCGATGAAAGCGGCGCGACGGTCTCGCTGGACGCGCTACGCGGCCGCGTCGTCTACGTGGACTTCTGGGCGTCGTGGTGCGGACCCTGCAAGCGGTCGTTCCCGTGGATGGGCGAGGTCCAGCGCAAGTACCGCGATCGCGGCCTGACGGTGCTGGCGGTCAACGTGGACAAGCGGCGCTCCGATGCGTCGAAGTTCCTCGCCGCGACACCGGGCGCGTTCACCATCGTCTACGATCCCTCCGGCAGCGCACCTTCCGCCTGGGACGTCAAAGGGATGCCGACCTCCTATCTCGTGGACCGCAGCGGCAGGATCGTCTCGGTCGAGAGCGGTTTTCGCGACGAGTCCCGGGATGACTTCGAGGCGCGGATCAAGGCGGCGCTCGATGCGCGATGACCTTGCGGAGCGTCGGCCGGCGGCAAGCGCAACGGCGCTCGCCCGCAGTTTCCTGCTGTCGGCTGTTGCTCGATCGCTGACCGCGCGCCGAGCGCGAACGATCGCGGTGACCGTTGCCGCCGCCGCGCTGGCCGGTTGCGCGTGGGCGCCGCCCAAGCCCTGGGAGAAGGGCGAACTCGCGCGGCCGGCCATGCAGTTCGACCCTCCGGCCGAGCGTCTCGAGGCGCGCTTCCAGGAGCAGGTCTACAGCAGCAAGGAGGCGGCGAGCGGCGGCTTCGGCGTCGGCGGAGGCGGTTGTGGCTGCAACTGACCGCGCGCTGATGGCCGCAGCCCTCGCGCTCCCCGGCGTCGTGCCGGGCGCGGCCGCGCAATCGATCCCCGACGAAGGGATCTTCTCGGTCCGTTACCTCGACTACCGTGACTGGCAGCCGGGTGCCGATCGGATGACGGTGCGAAGCCCGGCGTTGTTCGTCCAGAAGCCGTTCGCTGCGACCTGGCTGTTCGAGGGTTCGCTGGTCTACGACGGCATGTCCGGGGCGTCACCACGCTACTTCAACACGCTGTCGGGTGCCTCGGGCGAAGGGGTCAAGGACTACCGCACGGCGGGTGACGCGCGCATCACGCGGTACCACGACCGCTACGCGATCGGCGTCGGCGGGGCGGTCTCGTCGGAGCGCGACTTCCTGTCGCGCGCGGGCTCGCTCGACGTCCGCTGGTGGACCGAGGACCGCAACACCACGCTTGCGTTCGGCTTCGCCGGCACGGCCGACCGGATCAACTCGAACAACGGCGTCGCCGACAACGAGACGCGCTACACGCTCGACTGGCTCGTCGGCGTGACGCAGTCGGTCAATCCGGACGCGATCGTGCAGTCGAATCTCACGTTCTCGCGCGGGCACGGCTACTACGACGACCCGTACAAGCCGCTCGACACGCGCCCGGACTACCGGCGGATCGTCGCGTGGCTTACACGCTGGAACCAGTCGTTCCCGTCGGCCGACGCGACGATGCGGCTCGCGTTCCGGGTCCTGCACGATTCGTTCGGCACGACCTCGTGGATGACCGAGGCGCAGTGGGTGCAGTCGCTGCCGCAGGGCTGGACCGTGCAGCCGGGGCTGCGCTACTACACGCAGAGCGAGGCGGACTTCTACCGGAATCCGCCGTTTCCCACCGGCTACGTCCCGGGCGAGAACTATTCCGCGGACACCCGGCTCGCCGCGTTCGGCGCATTCACGGCTTCGCTTCGCGTTGCGAAGGCGTTCGCCGACGGCTGGACCGGCGACCTGCGGATCGACTTCTACCGGCAGAAGAGTTCGTGGAGGTTCGGCGGCGACGGAAGCCCGGGCATCGACACGTTCTCGGCGCGCTGGATCCAGGCCGGCATCTCGAAAGCATTCTGACCGGGGCATGGCCGCACCGCCGCGGCTGTGGCGCCACGGTTTTCGCGCGATGGCATCGGCGCACGAAATCGTGCTCGCCTCGGACAGCGAGACGCACGCGCGCAGCGTCGCGGAGGCGGCGATCGCGGAAGTTGCGCGCATCGAGGCGAAGTACTCGCGCTTTCGCGACTCGAGCCTCGTATCGGCGATCAACCGCGCGGCCGGTGGCGCTCCGATCCGGATCGACGCCGAGACCGCCGCTCTCCTCGACTACGCCGACGCGTGCCATCGTGAGTCGCGCGGACGGTTCGACATCACCTCGGGCGTGCTGCGGCGCGCGTGGGATTTCCGCCGCGAGCCGCCGCGCGTGGCTTCGCAGCGCGAGATCGACGCGCTGCTGCCGCTCGTCGGCTGGAACGGCGTCGAGCGCGATGCGCACGCGATCCGCCTGCCGCGCGCGGGGATGGAGATCGACCTCGGGGGCATCGGCAAGGAGTACGCGGCGGACCGGGCTGCCGCGCTCGCGATCGACGGCGGCATCGCGCAGGGGTTGGTGAACCTCGCCGGCGACGTGCGCGTGTGGGGCGGACTGCCGGATGGCCGGCCCTGGCGCGTGGGCATCCGCCATCCTCGGACCGAGGGCGCCACGATTGCCGGCATCGAACTCGCGGATGGCGCGGTTGCGACGTCAGGAGACTACGAACGCTGCATCGTCGTGGACGGGCGCCGCTACTGCCACGTCCTCGACGCGACGACCGGGTGGCCGGTCGACGGCTGGCAGTCGATGAGCGTGGTCGCGCCGTTGTGCGTGGTCGCGGGCAGCGGCGCTACGGTCGGGATGCTGCTGGGCGAGGAGGCGCCGCGCTGGCTCGCGTCGGAGGGCTTCCGCTGGCTCGGCGTCGATGTGCAGGGCGTGGTGCGCGAGACCTGAGATTCGGGGACAGACCCCCATTTCTGCGGTGCCGGCATCGGCCGGCTCGAGATTCGGGGACAGACCCCCATTTCTGCGGTGCCGGCATCGGCCGGCTCCGCAGAAATGGGGGTCTGTCCCCGAATCCGCCCGAATCCGCGCGAATCCGCGGAGCCCGCTTCGCTGCTACTGCGGCGCGCAGAACACGACGCCTTCCCCGGACCAGTTGCGGTTCGTGGTGAAGTCGAGGTAGGTGGCGTAGCTCGTCGTGAACCGGTGGTTCGGCGCACCGGTCTGCCCGTTGTTGAACATCCGGTAGACCGACACCGCGCCCGCCGGGCAGGTACCGCCGATCGCCGCCGGGATGTAGTAGGCGATCTTCTCGTAGGTCCAGTCGCCGCCGTTCTCGGTCCGGATGCCGTCGCGCTCGACGACATTTCCGGTGTAGAAGTGCGCGGCCTTCGAGGCGAACTTGACGGTGTAGAGGCGATAGATGGTCTGCGCGCTACCGCCAGGGGCGTCGTAGACGTAGAACGAGTTGCCGGTGCGCGCCCATCCGGCGAACACCCCGGAGTCGAGGCCGTTCTGCTCGTCGGCCTGGGCAGTCAGGAAGTAGTGGCCGATTCCCTCGTGGAAGTACTCGATCGCGAGCACCTTGTTCGCCGGCGGACCGCCGCCTCCGATCCCGGTGCCCGAGAGCGAGACCGTGTGCGGGCTGCCGGTGCCGGTGTCGGTGATGGTGAGCGTGCCACTGCGCGCACCCGCGGCCTGCGGGCGGAACGCCACCGTGATCGTGCAACTCGCGCCGGGAGCTACGCTCGCGCAGGTGAGCCCGGTGATCGGGAACTCCGCGGCAGGGTTGGTGGCGATGCCGTTCACGGTGACCGCGCCACCGCCGTTGTTGGTGACGGTCAGCACCGACCCGCTGGACTGTACGCCCACTGCTGACGAACCGAAGGCGAGCGACCCCGCCATCGACAGGCTTCCCGGCGACGGCGGCGGACCTCCGGTCTGGCCGGTGCCCGACATCGCGATGGTCTGCGGGCTGCCGAGTCCGTTCGACGCGATCGTGATCGTGCCCGACCGCGCGCCCGCCACGAGCGGTGTGAACTGCACGCTGATCGAGCACGACGACAGAGGATTGACGAACGCGCCGGCCGTGCAGGTGCTGCTGACGATCGAGAACTCGGCGGGGTTGCTGTTGCTCACGCTCGAAATCTGCACCGCGGCGTTGCCGATGCTCGAAACGTTCTTCGCCTGCACCGAACTGCCGACGCCTACCGTCTGAGTGCCGAAGGCGAACGCCGAGGGCATCGAGAGCTGGCTCGTCGCCCCGCCCGAGAACGTGGCGAGGTAGCCCGCGATCGACATGAACGTCGCGTCGGTGATGATCTGCGCGTCGTAGAGCGGACGAAGCTCGGCAGTCATGTCCGGCTTCACGTTCATCGCCTGGTAGATGATCGCCCAGTCCTTGCCGCCCAGCACGCCGTTCTTGTTGTTGCCGGCGGGGCCGTGGCACCCGGCGCAGTAGGTGTTGTAGAGCTGCTGCCCGGATTGCGCCTGGGCGGGAAGCGACGCCGCGAGGAGGACGAACGGCAGCGTGCACAGCATGCGGATCGGAGTCATGGGGCGGCGTCCGGTCGTCGAGGCGAGGGGGTCGGAGGGCCACCCTCGCGGGGCGGCCCATTCCAATGTCATAGACTATTCCATTGTCATGACGCCGCACAAGGGCCATTGGTCTGACCGATTGGCGTGCGGACCTTGACCCTGCACATCTTCGGGCCTGCGTCCAGGCTCTCCGGAGCCTGCCGCCGGTCGACCGGGTGTCCGTCCAACGCACCGAGTCGGGGCGCGGAAGCCATTTCCCGGGTGTCCCGGCCGGCGCGGCGGCAGCTGCCGGTATCCATTCCCGGCCCGATTGGCTAGACTCGGGCGGATTCGCGCCGATTTGACCCGGCTTGCGGGCGCGCTACAAATCCGGCTAAAGCGGGTCGGCCCCCTCCCGAGGACCGACTTCGCTCCGGGCGCGCCGGCGCGGAAAGCCGCCGGAATGCGGCAGGCGAGGGGACCGACAGCACACGATGGGCCGATTCAGCGAGACGACGGGGGGAGCGCAGGCAGGCTCCGCAGGCGGCCAGTCGGTCGGCGTGGTGACGCCGAAGGTGGCGCGGTTCGACGTTCCGCTCAAGCTCGCCTGCGGCCGAACGCTTTCCTCCTACGAACTCGCCTACGAGACCTACGGCGAACTCTCTCCGCGCCGCAACAACGCGGTGCTGGTCTGCCACGCGCTCAACGCCTCGCACCACGTCGCCGGCACCTGGGAGGGCGAGACGGACAACGTCGGCTGGTGGGACAACATGGTGGGGCCGGGCAAGCCGCTCGACACCAACCGCTTCTTCGTCGTCGGCGTCAACAACCTGGGCTCGTGCTTCGGCTCGACCGGCCCCACGACGATCGACCCGCTGACCGGCAAGCCCTGGGGCGCGAATTTCCCGCTGGTGACGGTCGAGGACTGGGTCGACTCGCAGGCGCGGCTCGCCGACTTCCTCGGCATCGAGGACTGGGCGGCGGTGATGGGCGGGAGCCTGGGCGGCATGCAGGCGCTCGCCTGGGCGACGCGCTACCCGACTCGCATCCGCAACGCGCTGGTGATCGCCGCCGCGCCCAACCTCTCGGCCGAGAACATCGCGTTCAACGAGGTCGCGCGCCAGGCGATCCTCACCGACCCGGACTTCCACGACGGGCACTTCGCGATCGCGGGAACGCTCCCGCGACGGGGGCTGCGCGTCGCGCGCATGATCGGCCACATCACCTATCTGTCCGATGCGCAGATGGAGGCGCGCTTCGGCCGCCAGCTCCGCGACGGGCTGCACTACTCGTTCGCGCCCGAGTTCCAGATCGAGAGCTACCTGCGCCACCAGGGCGAGAAGTTCGCCGACTACTTCGACGCCAACACCTACCTCCGCATCACCAAGGCGCTCGACTACTTCGACCCGGCGCTCGCGACCGGCGGGGATCTCGCCCGCTCGCTCGCGTCTGCCGCCTGCCGTTTCCTCGTCGTGTCGTTCACCACCGACTGGCGCTTCCCTTCGGCGCGCTCGCGCGAGATCGTCGAGGCGCTGGTCGCGAACCGCCACGACGTCACCTACGCCGACGTCGCCGCGCCGCACGGGCACGATGCGTTCCTGCTCGACAATCCGCAGTACCACGCGGTGGTGCGCGCGTACTTCGAACGCGTCGCGCACGACTTCAAGGACTACTCGACGTTCCGGCTCGGCAAGGCGTTCACGCAGGCGGTGGCCGAACGCACGCGCGTCTCGCGCCGGGCGGACTACACGGCGATCGCGAGCTGGATCGGCGAGGGCGCCAACGTTCTCGATCTCGGCTGCGGGGACGGGGGCCTCCTCGCGTTCCTCGCGCGCGAGCGCAACGCGCGCGGCTACGGCGTCGAGATCGGCGAGGCCGGCGTGCGCGCCGCGATCGCGACCGGCGTCAACGTGATCCAGCGCGACCTCGAGAGCGGGCTCAAGGGCTTCGCCGACGACGCGTTCGACTGCGTGATCCTGTCGCAGACGCTGCAGGCGATGCACCACATCGAGGCCATCGTCGCCGAGATGCTGCGCGTGGGACGCGAGGCGATCGTGTCGTTCCCGAACTTCGGCCACTGGCGCCACCGGCTGCAGATCGCGCGCGGCCGCATGCCGGTCTCCGAGAACCTGCCCTACCAGTGGTACGACACGCCGAACGTGCACCTGTGCACGGTCGCCGACTTCGACGCCTTCCTCGCGCAGCGGGGCCTCCCGGTGCTCGACCGCATCGTGCTCTCCGGCGGCCGGGAAGTGAGCTCGCTGCCCAACCTGCGCGGCGAACTCGCGATCTACCGGTTCCGGCGTGCGGACGCGCCGCGGCGGAAGTCCGCTTGATGCCGTGCGGGAGTGCGCGGGGACGCGATGGCGCCTGATCCCGCGCGCCCGTCGATCCTGAAGAGCAAGCTCTTCTGGGTCGGCGTCCTGTACTTCTCTGAAGGCTTTCCGCTCGGCGTCTTCTACGAGATCTTCCCGGTCTGGTTCCGGCAGCGGGGCGTCGACCTCGCGACGATCGGCGCGCTGTCGCTCCTCGGTCTGTCGTGGACGCTCAAGTTCCTGTGGGCGCCGGCGATCGACTACTGGCGGCACCACCGGCGATGGATGGCCGCGGTCGACGTCGGCATGGGCTTCGTGATGGTCGCGTTCGCGATGCACGCGGGCTTCGGCCCGGCGGTGTTCGTCGCGATCGCGCTGTTCACGATGTTCTCGGCGACCAACGACATCGCGATCGACGGCTACACGATCGAGCTCCTGTCGAAGGACGAACTCGGGCTTGCGAACGGCGTGCGCATCGGGATGTACCGCGTGGGCATGCTGACCTCGGGCGCCATCCTGATGGCCTCCGACGCGCTGGGCTGGAGCGGCGCGTTCGCCTGCGCGGCGGTGATCTTCTTCGGGCTTGCCGTCGTGAGCCTCGTCGCGCCGCCCGAGCGGCAGGTCGTCGTGCCGCGCGCGTCGATCGGCCGCGAACTTGCCGCGCTCGCGCGCTCGCCCTTCGCGCTCGCCGCGGTCGCCGGACTCGCGCTTTGCGTCGTGTGGCTCGTGAACAACGCGATCAAGTGGTCGGCGCGCGTGCCCGGCTTCTGGGCCTGGGCGGTCGGCGGTGCGGCGGTGCTGGCGGTCCTGGTCGGCCTCGCCGGGCGCGCGCGGAGTGCGCAACCGTCAGACGACGTCGGCGCGCGGGACGCGGGGTTGCGGGCGAACGCCGCCAGCGCGTCCGGCACGCCGGCGGCGAAGGGCGCTGACGATCCGCTCGGCAGCGGCGTGCTGTTCGGCGCGCTGATCGAACTGCTGCGCCGGCCCGGCATCGTGCCGGTGCTCGCGTTCATCCTGATCTTCAAGCTGCCGGACGCCGCGATGGGCTTCATGGTGAAGCCGTTCTGGGTCGACGCCGGATTCACCGCCGCGCAGATCGGGCTCGTGTCGGTGAACATCGGGCTCGCGCTGTCGATCGCCGGGGGCATCGCCGGCGGCTGGATCACCGATCGCATCGGCATCCTGCACGCGCTGTGGATCCTGGGGCTCGTGCAGGCGGCGTCGAATCTCGGCTACTGGATCGCCGCGTCGATCCTGCCGATCCCGCCTGCGGGGCCGATTCCGTTCGAGCACCAGGTCGTGCTTTACTCGGCGTCGGCGGTCGAGTCGTTCACCGGGGGACTCGGCACCGCGGCGTTCCTCGCCTTCCTGATGGCGATCGTCAGCAAGGACCGGGCGGCGACCGAGTACGCGCTGCTCTCGTCGGTGTTCGCGCTGTCGCGCTCGATCGCCGGGTGGGCGGGCGGACTCGGCGCGCAGGCGATGGGCTACTCGAACTGGTTCCTGCTGACCTTCTTCTTCGTGTTCCCGGCGCTGCTGCTCCTGCCCTGGGTGAAGCGGATGCTGAACGCGCAGCGGCCCCCCGGGACCTCCGGGTAGCCGGCCGGCGAGCGCCGCAGCCGGCTCAGCCGACGCGGGCCCTGCGGTGCTGCGCGCCGCGAGGTCAGATCCTGCGGATCAGTCGCACGAACACGAGCAGCACGATCGCGCCCACCGCGGCGATGGCGATCGAACCCACGAGCCCGCCCGCGCTGACGCCGACGAGCCGGAACAGGAAGCCGCCGACCAGCGCGCCGATCACGCCGACGACGAGGTTGCCCGCGAGCCCCAGGCCCCGGCCCTTCATCACGACGCCGCCGATCCAGCCCGCGATGATGCCGACGACGATGAACCAGACGAATTCCATGAGCTTCCCTCCACGGTGGCCGCCGCAGCTTCGGGCGCGCAGCCCGGAAGTCTACGGCGCCGGATTCTCCGCGTCGATCAGGTCGAGCGCCTCGGCGAGTTCGAGCCAGGCGGATTCGCGCCGCGCGAGCTCCCAGGTGATCGCTCCGGAACGCTCGACCGCCTGCTGGAGCCTCTCGCGGGCGTCGGCGGCGTAGGCCTCCGGCGTTGCGAGCCAGGTGTCGAGCGCCGCCTTCTCGTCCTCGAGCGCGCGCATCTCGCCTTCGATCCGGGCCTGCTTCGCGACCAGCGGTTTCCGGGCGTCGGAGCGCTGCTGCCGCGCCTGCGCCTCGGCGCGCTTCACCGACTTGCGGTCCGGCGCATCGTCCCGCTCCGCCGGGGCGGCGGCCGCGTCCTCCCGCCGCCGGCGCGACAGCACCCAGTCGCGGTAGTCGTCGAGGTCGCCGTCGAAAGGGACGACCCTCCCTGCGTCGACCAGGAGCAGCGTGTCGGTGGTCGCCGCGAGCAGGTGCCGGTCGTGGGCCACGACGACCAGCGCGCCGTCGTAGGCCTGCAGCGCCTCGGCGAGCGCCTCGCGCATCTCGATGTCGAGGTGGTTGGTCGGCTCGTCGAGGATCAGGAGCTGCGGCCGCCGGCGAACGATCATCGCGAGCACGAGACGCGCCTTCTCGCCGCCGGAGAATCGCGCCACCGCCGCGTCCGCCATGTCGCCGCGGAAGTCGAACCCGCCGAGGAAGTTGCGAAGCTCCTGCTCGCGCACCCCAGGGTCGATGCGCTGCAGGTGCAGCATCGGCGACGCCTCGAGGTCGAGCTGCTCCAACTGGTGCTGCGCGAAATATCCGATCACGAGGTTCTGCGCGACGTGCCGCTCGCCCGCGGCGAGCGGCAGCGTACCGGCCAGCGCCTTCGAGAGCGTCGACTTGCCGGCTCCATTGGGTCCGAGGAGGCCGATGCGGTCGCCCGCGAGCACCGAGAGTTCGAGTCCTTCGAGCACCGGCATCGCGTCGCCGTATCGCAGCGTCGCGTCACCGAGCCGCACCAGCGTGCGCGAGTGCGTACCTGCCGGCGCGAACTCGAACTCGAACGGGCTGTCGACGTGCGCCGGCGCGATGCGCTCCATCTTCTCCAGCGCCTTCAAGCGGCTCTGCGCCTGTTTCGCCTTGGTGGCCTTCGCGCGGAAGCGGTCGACGAACGACTGCAGATGCGCGATCTGTCGCTCCTGCTTCGCGTGAGCCGCCTGCTGGAGCGCGAGCTGGGCCGCGCGCTCGCGCTCGAACGCCGAGTAGTTGCCGGTGTAGGTCGTCAGCCTGCGGCCCGAGAGATGCACGATCGACTGCGCGACCGCGTCGAGGAAGTCGCGGTCGTGAGTGACGATCAGGAGCGTCCCGGGGTAGCGCTTGAGCCAGTCCTCGAGCCACAGCACCGCATCGAGGTCGAGGTGGTTGGTCGGCTCGTCGAGCAGCAGCAGGTCGGAACGCGCGGCGAGTGCCTGCGCGAGGTTGAGCCGCATGCGCCAGCCGCCGGAGAAATTCGCGACCGGATCGCCGTGGCGCGCGTCCGCGACGCCGAGTCCCGCCAGCAGCTCGGAGGCGCGGGCGCGCGCCGCGTAGCCGCCGATCGCCTCGTAGCGGTGGTGCAGCTCGGCGAGGCGGTGCCCGTCGGCCGCGTGCTCGCGCTCCTCGGCCGCGAGGGCCCGCTCGACTTCGCGCAGCTCGACGTCGCCGTCGAGCACGAAGTCGAGCGCGGCGCGGTCGATCGCCGGCGTCTCCTGCGCGACGTGCGCGATCGTCCAGCGCGACGGAAGGTCGACGCTTCCCGCTTCGGGCGACAGTTCGCCGCGCAGGAGCGCGAACAGGCTCGACTTGCCGCAGCCGTTCGGGCCCACGAGGCCGACGCGGTGGCCGGCGTGGACGGTCAGCGACGCGCCTTCGAGGAGGCGGAGCGCGCCGCGGGCGAGCGTCAGGTTCGAAAGGCGGATCATCGCCGTCGTCGAGGCGCTGCGCGCCGCTGCCTGTCCGCCGTCATCGCGTCACGCGAGCTCGACGTCGTAGTCGATGACCAGCGGGGCGTGGTCGGAGTAGCGCCTGTTCTTGTAGATCGAGGCGGCTCGAGCGCGCGAAGCGATGCCCGGCGTCGCGATCTGGTAGTCGATGCGCCAGCCAACGTTCTTCGACCAGGACTGGCCGCGGTTCGACCACCAGGTGTACTGGTCGGGACGCGGATCGACGCGCCGGAACACGTCGACGAAGCCCAGTTCGTCGAACACGCGCGTGAGCCAGGCGCGCTCCTCGGGCAGGAAGCCCGAGTTCTTCTGGTTCGAGCGCCAGTTCCGCAAGTCGATCGGCTGGTGCGCGATGTTCCAGTCGCCGCACAGCACGATCTCGCGGCCGGAACGGCGCAGCTTCGCGAGGTGCGGCAGGAACGCGTCGAGGAAACGGAACTTCGACGCCTGCCGGTGCGGCCCGCTCGACCCCGACGGCAGGTACAGCGAGACGACGGTGAGGTCGCGGAAATGCGCTTCGAGGTAGCGGCCCTCGTCGTCGAACTCGGGCTCGCCGAATCCGGCGCTCGCGCGGTGCGGCTTCTTCGAGTAGACCGCGACGCCGGCGTAGCCTTTCTTGCGGGCCGGCAGGAACGTCGCGTGGCTCCTGCGCGGTGCGCGCAGGGCGTCAGGAACGTCGTCGGAGGCGCACTTGATCTCCTGCACGCAGACGACGTCCCAGGGTTCGGCCCGGGCTAGCCAGCGCGAGAAGCCCTTGCGCTCCGCGGAACGCAGGCCGTTGACGTTGAGCGTGACGATGCGCATGGCGGCAGTGGGAGCGGAGGCGCGCGAGTGTACACGCTCCGCTTCCACCCCCGGGACGTGGTACGTACGTGGTACCGGGGGTGGGGCCGGCCGCCGGGGCTTATACTTCGCGCGGTCCCGGGAGGCGGTGCGGATGAGCGATTTTCGGCAGGCGTTCCTCGCGTTCTGCGTGGCACGTGACGTGCTCCGGTTCGGGGACTTCGTCACCAAGGCCGGCCGCAAGACACCGTACTTCTTCAACTCGGGGCTGTTCAACGACGGCGAGAGCCTGAGGCGCCTCGGCGGCTACTACGCCGATGCGCTCCTCGCCTCCGACATGGCCTGCGACCAGTTGTTCGGGCCGGCGTACAAGGGCATCCCGCTCGCGTCGGCGGTTGCCATTGCGCTCGCCGAAAGGGGGCACAATCTGCCCTGGAGCTTCAACCGGAAGGAGGTGAAGGACCACGGCGAGGGCGGCAACGTGGTCGGCGCTCCGCTCGCGGGCCGGGTGGTGATCGTCGACGACGTGATTTCCGCGGGGACCTCGGTGCGCGAGTCGGTGGAACTCATCAGGAGTCACGGCGCGAACCCCGCCGGCGTGCTGATCGCGTTGGACAGGATGGAACGGGGCGTCGGGAAGGCGTCTGCCGTGACCGAGGTCCGCGAGCGCTACGGGATCGCGGTGACCGCGATTGCGACGCTCGACGACATCCTCGCGTTCCTCGCCGCGCGCTCGGATCTCGCGCGCTGGCGCCAAGCGGTGGAAGCGTACCGGGCACAGTACGGAGCGTAGTGCAGTGAACCGGCCGGCGAAGATTCGCCTGGCGCGGAGCGGTGGAAGCGTATCGGGCACAGTACGGAGCAGAGAGCGATGATCCGATCGAGGACGATTCGACTGGGGCGGCTGGCGGCAGCGGGCGCCGCCGCGGCGTTCGTCCTCGCGACCGGCGCGAACGCGCAGAAGCTCTACAAGTGGACCGACGACAAGGGTGTGGTCCACTACACCGACAAGGCGCCGGATCCCGGGCGCGGCGGCACGGTGCTGGACAAGCAGGGTCGCCAGGTGTCGAGGATCGACGCGGCGAACACGCCGGATCAGGCGCGCGCGAAGGAAGCGGCCGAAGAGAAGCAGCGCGAGGCGTCGAAGGATGCCGAACTGGAGGCGCGCCGCAATCGCGCGCTGCTCTCGTCCTACACGACCGAGTCCGAGATCGACCTCGCCCGCGCGCGCGCAGCGGGAACGGTCGAAACGCAGATCCAGGCCGCCCAGGCCTACCTGTCGCAGCTGCAGAAGCGCAAGAAGGACATCGACGCACGCAAGGCACGCTACACCGACAAGCCGGTTCCGCCGCAGCTCGAGGCGGAGAGCGCATCGGTCGACGCCGAATTCACGAAGAACCGGGACCTGGTCGCGCAGAAGCAGCGCGAACTCGCTGCGGTCAACGCGCGCTACGAGTCCGACAAGGAGCGCTGGCGCGAGCTCAAGGGACAGGACGCCGCCACGCCAGGGTCCGGGCGCACGCAAGCCGCGTCGCCGGCTCCGTCGGCCACCGCGAAGAAGTAGCAACCGGTCACCGGCGCGGGCGCGCGGCCGGCCCCGGGCGATCGGCGCCGCAGCGGCGGTCGCGGCGCGTCTGCGATAATCGACGGTTCCCGTTCGACCTTTCCGCAGGGCCTCCCGATGGCGCAATACGTGTACACGATGAACCGCGTGGGCAAGATCGTCCCCCCCAAGCGGCAGATCCTGAAGGACATCTCGCTGTCGTTCTTCCCCGGCGCCAAGATCGGCGTGCTGGGCCTGAACGGCTCGGGCAAGTCGAGCCTGCTCCGCATCATGGCCGGCGTCGACCGCGAGTTCGAGGGCGAAGCGGTGCCGATGCCGGACCTCAGGATCGGCTTCCTGCCGCAGGAGCCGCAGCTCGACCCGGACAAGACGGTGCGCGAGGCGGTCGAGGAGGGGATGAGCGAAGTGCTCGGCGCGCAGAAGCGGCTCGACGAGGTCTACGCGGCCTACGCCGAGGACGGCGCGGATTTCGACGCGCTCGCGGCCGAGCAGGCGCGCCTCGAGGCGATCATCTCGACGTCGGGGGCCGATGCGAGCGTGCAGATGGAGATCGCGGCCGACGCGCTGCGCCTGCCGCCCTGGGACGCGCGGATCGCGACGCTGTCCGGCGGCGAGAAGCGCCGCGTCGCGCTGTGCCGGCTCCTGCTGTCCAAGCCCGACATGCTGCTGCTCGACGAGCCCACCAACCACCTCGACGCCGAGAGCGTCGAGTGGCTGGAGCAGTTCCTCGCCAAGTTCCCCGGCACCGTGATCGCGGTCACGCACGACCGCTACTTCCTCGACAACGCCGCCGAGTGGATCCTCGAGCTCGACCGCGGCTACGGCATTCCCTGGAAGGGCAACTACAGCTCGGGGCTCGAGCAGAAGGAAGCGCGCCTCGCGACCGAGGCGAAGCAGGAGGAGGCGCGCGCGAAGGCGATGCAGCGCGAACTCGAGTGGGTGCGCAAGGGCGCGAAGGGTCGGCAGGCCAAGAACAAGGCACGCATCCAGCGCTTCGAGGAACTCTCGTCCTACGAGCACCAGACGCGCAACGAGACGCAGGAAATCTTCATTCCGGTGGCCGAGCGCCTCGGCGACAAGGTCATCGAGTTCAAGGGCGTGTCGAAAGGCTACGGCGAGCGC